>JBILBY010000011.1:0-11230 GCA_044353415.1 Candidatus Nanopelagicales bacterium
CCTGCGACGAATAATTGTGTCTTCATCGACTGGCATGAACTGCTCGATTGGTGGCGCAAGTGTTGGCTCATCCACATCACTTAAATCCCAAACTGGAGCAGTTAATGGATCCCATTTTTCGGAGCGCGCGTCATTAACTGAGTCATCAGTAGACATTTATTCGCCTCCTAGGGAAGATGTGGAGAACCCAAGCCTATGGGCATTTTGTGCACATGTGAAACTATGAATCCGTGTAATGCTTGGAAGCATGGGGTTTCTGGCTAATTCGGCTCTTGCTATCGGGGCTACCGGAGTAGGAAGCCTGACTTATGGCCTAGTCGAGGCCCAAGCGTTCAAAGTCCGCGAGCTAGATCTGGCTTTGCTTCCCGCTGGCAGCGAGTCGATTCGAGTGCTTCATATTTCAGATTTGCACATCACACCCGCCCAAACTCGAAAAATCAATTGGGTTAAGTCTCTTGCCAAACTAGAGCCTGACTTTGTGGTGGGCACTGGAGATTTCTTAGCGCACCAACTTGCTGTTCCAGCAGTCGTCGAAGCCATGAACGAATTGCTGGACATACCTGGCGCTTTTGTATTAGGAAGTAACGATTACTTTGCACCGACAATCAAAAATCCATTCATGTATTTCAATAAGAAGCGAGAGATTCGAGCTGAAGGTACCGCGCTTCCAACCTCTGATTTAGTCGATGAACTTAACGACGCAGGTTGGCTCGACTTAAACAACAAACAAAGCACCGCGGTGATTAACGGAGTAAAGATTCATTTCCGCGGTACTGATGATCCACATATCAAAAAAGATGACTACGCAGCTGTTGCTGGTGCTTTTGATTCTGATGCATTTGCATTCGGTGTGACTCATGCACCGTATCGAAGAGTTTTGCAAAGTTTTGAAGCCGACAAGGCAGATTTAGTCTTAGCTGGCCACACACATGGCGGGCAAATTTGCATTCCGTTTTATGGCGCTCTAGTTACAAACTGTGATCTGCCACAAGGACAAGCAAAAGGCTTTTCAACTTTTGGTGAAAGTAAAATGCCACTGCACGTTTCGGCCGGAGTTGGTACTTCACCGTTTGCGCAAGTTCGCATTGCTTGTCGTCCAGAAGCAACGTTAATAACGCTGAGTGCAAAAACTAACTAGCTGAATTCCAACATTGCTTATAGGCAAAAGAATTTAACTAAATTCTTTTGCAACTACCTCTGCGATTTGTGCAGTGTTCAATGCTGCACCCTTGCGTAAGTTGTCACCGCAAACAAAGAAATCAATTTCATTTGGATATTCTTTAGAAACTCGAATTCGACCAACGACTGTTGGATCTGTTCCCACTACATCGATAGGTGTTGGGAAAATCTTGTTTGCTGGATCATCAGTTACTACTACGCCTTCAGCATTAGCAAGCAATGCTCGAACTTCATCAGCAGTAACCGCGCGATCCAAAACCGCATGCACTGCAAGTGAGTGGGTTGTTACAACTGGCACCCGAACACATGTGGCGTGAACCTTTAGTTCTGGCTTACCAAGAATCTTGCGAGATTCATTACGAACTTTAAGTTCTTCGCTTGTGTAATCATTTTCGGAAAGTGATCCAGCCCATGGCACAACATTTAATGCAAGTGGTGCTGGAAACACATCGTTCTTTGTGATGACATTACGAACGTCTTTAGTTTCACTGCCTAAGTTCTTGCCAGCTACTGCATCCATTTGTTCTTGCAGTGAATCGATTCCACCTTGGCCAGCACCAGAGGCTGCTTGGTACGAGGCAACAACAAGTTCTTTTACCCCAAATGCTTTTTCAAGTGCGCCAACAACCACAATCATGGAAAGGGTTGTGCAGTTTGGATTAGAAATGATTCCGCGAGGGCGATTACGAGTTTGTTCGGCATTTACTTCCGGAACCACAAGCGGAACATCAGCATCCATGCGGAATGCGCCACTGTTATCGACCGCAATTACACCCTTAGCTGCAGCAATTGGTGCCCACTTTGCTGAGATCTCGTCTGGGACATCGAACATTGCAACATCCACACCATCAAAGGCTGCTTCAGTTAATTCTTGAACTACGACATCTTCACCACGCACCTGCAATACCTTGCCAGCTGAACGAGCTGAAGCAAGTAACTTGATCTCGCCCCAAACATTTGGACGAGTTGAAAGTATGTCTAGCATTACAGTGCCAACGGCACCGGTTGCACCGACTACAGCAAGGGTTGGTTTTTTACTCATTACTTATCGTCCCGTTCCACCGTAAACAACGGCTTCGCCGTCAACATCCAAACCAAAAGCGGTATGAATTGCAGTAACTGCTTTTTCTGCATCGTCCGCACGAGTAACAACTGAAATTCGAATTTCAGAAGTTGAAATCATTTCCACATTCACACCCGCGTCGGCGATTGCTTTGAAGAAAGTTGCAGACACACCAGGGTGTGAACGCATACCTGCACCAACAAGTGAGATCTTTCCAATGTTCTCATCAGTATCAATGTCTTTGAAGTTAACTTCTTTTTCAATTCGACGAAGTGCGAGCTCGGCTTTGGTTGCATCAGCACGTGGGCAAGTGAACGTTACGTCAGTTGCGCCTGACTCGTGAACACTTACGTTCTGAACAATCATGTCCATATTGATGCCAGCATCGGCAACAGCCTGGAAGATTGCAGCTGCCATACCTGGACGGTCAGGAACACCAACGACGGTTATCTTGGCATCTCCTAAATCGTGTGCGACGCCGGCGATGATTGGTTGTTCCATAATTGCTCCTACTTTGGACAACTTCTTTAACTTGGACTGATCGTTTAGATCAGCAATAACAAATGTTCCTTCTTTGTCTGAAAACGAAGAGCGAACGTGAATTGGTAAATCAAACCGCTTTGCATATTCCACACAACGCAAGTGAAGAACTTTTGCGCCAGCGGCGGCAAGTTCCATCATTTCGTCATATGTAATGCGTGGTACTTGTCGGGCACGCGGCACAATGCGCGGATCCGCCGAGAAGATTCCATCAACGTCGGTATAGATTTCACAAACATCGGCGTAAAGCGCCGCAGCCAATGCAACTGCAGTTAAATCAGATCCGCCACGTCCAAGAGTTGTGATGTCTTTAGTGTCTTGCGAGACGCCTTGGAAACCAGCAACGATTGGAATTGCATTTTCTCGAAGTGCTTCTTGGATTCTTCCGGGAGTCACATCAACAATGCGCGCTTTGCCATGAGTTGAGTCTGTGATCAATCCAGCTTGCGATCCGGTGTATGACCGAGCCTCGAAACCAAGATCATTAATCGCCATTGCAAGTACAGCCATAGAAATTCGTTCGCCAGCAGTCAGCAACATATCTAATTCGCGACCTGGTGGATTTGGAGAAACTTGTTTAGCTAGATCAATGAGATCGTCAGTTGTGTCACCCATGGCTGAAACAACTACAACTACTTCGTTTCCAGCTCGCTTGGTGTCTGCGATTCGCTTAGCTACACGCAAAATTCCAGCGGCATCCGCAACGGATGACCCACCGAATTTAGCGACAATTAAGCCCATAGAACATAAGTCTAAATGGAATCTCGATCTGCGAAATCACCGTCCAAATCATGGAACCGGGATAGCGGTCGCAAAGCTAAGGACTAACTTGGCGTCGACCCTCAAATGCTCGTCCCAAAGTGACTTCGTCAGCATATTCCAGGTCGCCACCAACCGGTAATCCAGATGCAAGCCTGGTTACCTTAATGCCCAATGGAGAAATCAATCTTGTTAGGTAGGTCGCTGTGGCTTCACCTTCAAGATTTGGATCCGTGGCCAGGATGATTTCGACAATCGCCCCATCAGCAAGTCGGGTCATAAGTTCAGTGACTCGCAGATCATCCGGTCCAACGCCATCGATTGGACTGATTGCGCCACCCAGCACGTGGTATCGGCCGCGGAACTCTCGAGTTCGTTCAACCGCTAAAATATCTTTAGGTTCTTCGACTACGCAGATCGCGCTCTGATCACGACGAGTGTCGGCACAGATTCGACATAGATCATCTTGGGCGACGTTGTAGCAGGTTCGACAGAACTTAATCTTGTCCTTAACTTCAGCAAGTACTGTGGCTAATCGAGTGACATCCGCGCTGTCAGTTGCAAGTAAGTGAAACGCAATTCGAGTCGCACCTTTCGGTCCAACGCCTGGCAACTTAGCAAGTTCATCAATCAAATCCTGAACGATGCCTTCGTACATGTTGCTCATGCGTCTCGAGGACTTTCGCTAATTACTTGTCCACCAAGTGAGCTAGTGATGATGTCGATGGAAGAGCGAGTTGGTGTTGTCTCGTCATCTGGAGAGGCTTCCCCAGCATCTGTCGCCGCCGCTTTCTTTGGCTTTGCAGGTGCAGCACGATTTGGATCTACCGTTGGATCAATTCGCACATCAACATGGAACAGATTTTGAATCACTAATCGCAAGCGATCATCGTGACCACTCTTAACAGCATTATTCATAGTGTTTGAATTTGGGAATGCAACTGCCAGAACTTTGTCTTCGCCAAACGAAACTGGCGCCGTGTCAACCATGACAATTCCAGCGACGCGACTTTGACTGCCGAGTGTTTGCAAAATTGCTGGCCAAGCATCACGAATTTGTTCGAAGGAAACTGGACCAGTAAGTGTTGTAGGTGCTTCCGCAGATTTCTCTTCAGCTTTTTGT
This sequence comes from Candidatus Nanopelagicales bacterium, assembly GCA_044353415.1. Taxonomy (GTDB): domain Bacteria; phylum Actinomycetota; class Actinomycetes; order S36-B12; family UBA5976; genus UBA5976. The sequence goes on from JBILBY010000011.1 coordinate 4,665, forward strand.
GTTGCTGCTGCAGTGACTTGTGAAGGCTTAAGTGGTGCCGGTGTTGTTGAAACAACTGGCCGCGGTGGTGGAGTCTTGGCTGCAGCAGGAGCAGACTCAATTGGCGTCTCAGTCTGTTGGGTTACTGGCTGTTCTGCAGCAACGCGAGCGCGAGCTGGAACCGGCGCTGAGTTTGAAACCCGCGGGCCATCTTGCTCAAGTTTTTCAACGCGAGCAATTAAATCTTGCGTCACTTCATTTGTGACTAAGCGAGCAGCAAGTAGTTCAAGTTGAAGTTTTGGTGATGCCGCACCGCGAAGTTCAGATAGTCCTGAACTAACTAAGTCAGCGACACGAACTAGCTGTGCTGGCGTGAAAAGTTTGGCTTGGCTAACCAGATCATCGATTTGTTCATTAGGGATTTCGAATAATCCCGATGTTGCAGCATCAGGAACTTGCGTCACTACGACTAGGTCACGCAGGTGATCTAGTAAGTCATTTGCAAAGCGACGTGGTTCATGACCTGAAGTTACAACTTGTTCAATCAAAGTGAATAGCGCAGCGCCATCGCCATTTGCAATCGCAACTACAACTTGACTCAATAGCGATTCGTCGGTGAATCCAAGTTGGGCAACTGTGTCTGCGTAGGTGACACCTTCTGGTCCAGAGCCGGCAATAACTTGTCCGAGAACTGATTGCGCATCACGAACTGAACCAGCGCCAGCGCGAGCAACAAGTGCTAGTGCGGCTGGATCTGCTGAGATACCTTCACGTTCACACATCAGCGCCATGTGTTGCGCCAAAGTCTTGGCAGAAACTAATCGGAATGGATAGTGATGGGTACGCGAACGAAGTGTTGGAATGATTTTGTCTGGTTCAGTTGTCGCGAAGATAAATCGCAAATGTGGTGGTGGTTCTTCAACTAACTTGAGCAATACGTTGAACGCATCTCGCGTTAACTGATGGGCCTCATCGATGATGTAAACCTTGAATCGCGCATGAACCGGTGCATATACTGCGCGCTCACGTAATTCTTTAGCATCATCAATTCCTCGATAAGTCGCAGCGTCAATTTCAATAACGTCGATTGAGCCCGGTCCATTTGGAGCTAAGTCAATGCACGACTGGCAAACACCGCAAGGATTCGAAGTTGGACCTTGTTCACAATTCATCGAGCGGGCCATGATGCGAGCTGATGAAGTTTTGCCACAACCACGAGGCCCGGTGAATAGATATGCGTGATGGATGCGATCACTATCTAATGCGCGGGAAAGCGGGGCAGTGACGTGTTCTTGCCCGATTACGTCAGAAAACTGACCAGGTCGGTACTTTCGGTAAAGGGCCAAGGACATATGTAAGAGAGTAGTCGGTAGCCCTGACTCTCGATCTAGTGGTTTCTTTATCTATGGTTCCTTGGTTTAGCGCCTCCAGAAAACGTTCTACGCCAAAGGCATTCCGCGTCGTCCCCAGTGTTTATTGATTTGCTGTTCCTGCAAGGCAGGAACAGGGGACCGACTCGTGCTCCATAGCTTTGGCTTTAGAAGTTTTCTAGAGTCTCATTACTGATTCCTTCTCTTGATTAACACCTCTATCGAGATTGCAGGTAATCTCGTCCACGGAGGATTCGCCTAGTGGCCTATGGCGCTCGCTTGGAAAGCGAGTTGGGTGAAAGCCCTCAGGGGTTCAAATCCCCTATCCTCCGCTGTAAAACGAAGCGCCCCGAAAGGGGCGTTTTGTCTTTACAGCGATGATGCTGTGATTTGAGGAGCCGAATGCGAGATCGGCATCGATCTCTTGCATTCGGAATGGCAGTCTTTCGGAGTCCCCTATCCTCCGCCATAAGAAAAGAACATCCTTTTGGGTGTTCTTTTCTGTTTCACGGACAGTCTGGTCGAAAGTGAACATTTAGCAAACAGACTCATTTCACTTAGGCAGTTGAAGCCGGGCAGAAATAGAGTTCATTTTGTTGAGATAAACAGGAGTGATCAAAATTCTCAGAAAATGGCTTGCCGAGTACATCGGAACTGCGACGTTAGTTTGTGTCGTTGTCGGTTCCGGAATCATGGGAACGAATCTATCTAAGGATTCGGGCGTTGCGCTCTTAATCAATGCGTTCTCGACAATTTTTGCGCTTGCTTTACTTATCTTGATAATTGCACCGATCAGCGGTGCTCATTTCAATCCAGCCGTTTCGCTAGTTCAAGTTTTGCGACGCGAAATGAATGCGGTTGAGTTTTTATCATTCATCTCCGCTCAAATCGCTGGCGCAATTTCTGGCGCGATAATCGCGAACGTCATGTTTGATCTTGAAGCAATCCAGATTTCGACCAATGAACGAGTTTCAACTGGCACTTTGGTTGGCGAAGTTATTGCCACAGCAGGATTGATTACCGTGATTTTTGTTCTAGTTGCGCGAAGCCAAGACAAGTTGATTCCGGTAGCTGTTGCAGCCTGGATCGGATCTGCCTACTTTTTTACTTCTTCCACATCTTTTGCAAACCCTGCGGTAACAATCGGTCGCGTATTTTCAGATACCTTTGCAGGAATCAACCCTGCTTCGGTTTTGCCGTTCATAATCGCCCAACTAATCGGAGCAATGCTTGGCGTTGCATTAGTTAAAGGAGTTACTCGTGCCTAATACAAAAGCCACCGTACTTTTCGTTTGCGTTCATAACGCAGGTCGTTCTCAAATGGCTGCGGGATATCTGCAGGCGCTTGCCGGCGATCGCATCCAAGTTCTTTCAGCTGGAACTCAGCCAAAGGATCAAGTAAACCCTTCTGCCATCGAAGCTATGGCCGAAGAAGGAATCGACATTGCTAACAATGTTCCAAAGGTATTGAGTGACGAGACCGTTAAAGATTCTGATTACGTAATCACAATGGGTTGTGGCGATGCTTGCCCATTCTTCCCAGGTAAGACTTATCTTGATTGGCCATTAAACGATCCAGCTGGCAAAGGCGTGGAGGAAGTTCGTCCGATTCGTGATGAAATCCGAGCCAAGGTTGAAGCACTGATCGCTGAGATCGACGCCAAGTTTTAGTCCAATAGAAAAGAACACCCTTTTGGGTGTTCTTTTCGCTTTGTGCGAGAGAATCAAATATGAAAATTGGATTCCTTGGCGTCGGCACCGTATCAACTGCAGTTATTGAAGCTATGGCTTCTCGAGGTGGCGCGCAAGAAACTATCTATCTATCCCCTCGCGGCGAGAAGCGATCGACTGAGTTGGCAGCTAAATACGATCACTGCATTCGGCTGGATTCAAACCAAGCCGTAATCGACGCAAGCGACATGGTCGTCATCAGCATGTTGCCTAACCAAGTTGATGAAGCACTTGCAGATCTAATTTTTCGGGAAGATCAAATCATCGCCAGCTTTATTGCTGGTACTCCACCAAGCGGAATCGCAAAGCTAACTGCGCCAGCGACTCAAGTAAGTCAGTTAATTCCGCTACCAGCAATTGTTCATCACAAAGGGCCATTAGTTATTTGCCCGTCGCATCCTGATGTGGTTCGCGAATTTGCCGGCCTTGGTGACATCGTAATCATGGAAGACGAAACTAAGATTCGAATTCTCAGCATTACCTCGGCAGTAATGTCTACTTACTTCACTATTCAAAACACTGTTATGAAGTGGACGGAAGATAACGGCATTGATCATGACACGGCATCTCAATATGTTCGATCGCTGTTGGAAGGTCTAGCAATTGAAGGTCAGGCTGCAACAGATGCTGAAATCCCACACTTGCCAGTTGAACACGAGACCCCGGGTGGATTGAATTACCGAAACCGAACCGGCTTAGAACAAGACGGATGGTTCGATGCGCTTTACAACCGCTTGCAAGATACATATTCGAATGCCAATTTAAAGGCGAAATCAAGCGAGTAATTAACTAACTAGAATTAGAAACAGCCCCTCGCGTGGCGTAATCCTGTGAACCTCCCCAGGGCCGGAAGGCAGCAAGGATAAGCAGGCTCTTTCGGGTACGCGAGGGGTCTTTTTTATTCTCCGCCGTAAACGTGTGGAGCTAAAATTCCAACTTCGCGAAGGTTGCGGTACTTCTCTGCGTAATCTAGCCCGAAGCCAACAACAAATTCATTTGGAATATCAAAGCCGATATATTTGGCGGGAACTTCAACTTTGATTGCATCTGGTTTACGCATCATTGTCATGACTTCAACCGACTTTGGATTGCGTGACTTCAAGTTCTTGATTAACCAAGAAAGCGTTAGACCTGAATCCAAGATGTCTTCGACGATAAGAACATCGCGGCCAGCTAAATCAATGTCGAGGTCCTTGATGATGCGAACAACTCCACTGGACTTTGTGCCTGAGCCATAAGAAGAAACTGCCATGAAATCAAACTCGACTGGGATTGAAACCGCGCGAGCTAAATCAGCCATCACCATTACTGCGCCTTTAAGCACTCCAACCATAAGAACTGGCTTCTCGGCACTTGCGTAGTCTTTATCAATCTCGGCAGCAATCTCACGAATTCGGGAATCGATTTGCTCAGTCGTCAAAACGATGCTTGTTAATTCATTTCCAATTTGTGCTGCGTCCACGCATTGCTCCTGGATTTCTATGGCTGATAGAACGTAAGTCTTTCATGTCGTCTTTCGACGTTGACACCGCCTGGCAGATTTAGCGCACCTTGCCCATGCCAGTTTGTAATCAGGGCATCGATTGCCAGCACATGATCCCTGGTTAAGTCATTGATTGGGCAACCGTTAGATATTGCCAGTTGGCGGATAACTCTGGACCTAATTGCCCGAGGCAATGCGCCAATCAAATTCACATCGTCGCCAACTCGCGTAATTTCAAACCGAGCTAGCGCATCAAGTGCATCAGCATCATCGCGCAATAGATCAGCACTTCGCACTAGTGCCTGGGTAACACCTGGACCAAGTTCGGTTTCTAACATAGGCAGGATCGTATTTCTAACTCGAACTCGAGAAAACTTACTGTCACTGTTATGCGGGTCTTCAAAAACCTTTAGGTCGCCAACTTCTGCTCGAACAATTGCTCGATCGATTCCCAGGAATGGCCTGCGATAAATCCCTTCAATCGCGCGCATTCCCGAAAGTGAACGCGCGCCCGATCCACGAGCTAACCCGAGCAAAACTGTCTCGGCTTGATCTTCCAAAGTGTGACCAAGCAGAACAGCCTTTGCGCCTTGTTCTTTCACTACATTTCCAAATGCAGTTCGCCGAGCGTTGCGGGCTGCTGCCTCCATGCCACCTGAGCCAGCACCAGTGGCAACAACGACGTTCACGATCAGAACCGGATCAGCGCCAAGTTCTCGCGCTGCATCAGCTGCAGCTTGGGCAGTCTTTGCTGAGTCCGCTTGAATTTGGTGATCAATGACGATGGCTCCGACGGAGATTGTCTTCTCTTTACCTACATGCACAGCGCATTTAACTAACGCCAAACTGTCAGCGCCACCACTACAGCCAACAAAAATCAAATCGCCTGCTTCTAAATCGGCAAGATTGGCAATTAAGCCTTGCCGAAGTTCCAGGTTGATCATGTTCTGACTCTACGCAACTTTGAACCTACGGAGTACGACAACCACATTGCACGAGCGCTTTAACGACTTCATCAAGAGCTGCTTCGCCTTGTTTAGTTCCACTTGGCACTTCATTGGCAATAAAGGTGAAAATCAGCACGTCACCACTTGCATTAACAAGAGTTCCAGAAAGTGCAACGACTTTGGAGAGTGTTCCAGTTTTTGCGCGAACTGTGCCACGCCCTGGTTCGCCCACGTCGTATCGATCCACCAAAGTTCCGGAGATTCCCGCCACGGGTAAGCCACTCAAATTTGTCCAGGCTGGACCATCCGTCTTACTGGCATAGCTCAGCGCTGAAACTAAGGATTTAGCACTGGCTTGATTAGAGCGGCTCAAACCTGAACCATCAAGAATTGTGACGCCAGTTAAATCAATTTGTGCTGCCGTCAATGCTTCTGTAGTTGCCTTGGCACCTGATTCATATGTGTACTGGCCATTGGCACCACCAATGTGATGTGCCAAAAATTCAGCCATGGTGTTATTGCTCGTTGTAATCATTCGCTCCACAATGTCGGTGACAGTTGCAGACTTGATGCTTGTTAAAACGGATGCCGTATCCCCAGCAACTTTTCTTTCACCTAAGGTCGCTGGGATTCCGCGCGCTGTTAATGCGTCAGCAAAATATTGAGCAGCAGATTTCGCTGGGTCTTTCATAACTGCTTCGGAATCATTAATTCCAAAATCCATAATCAAGCCTTGGGCTGGCGCTACTTCCCCAGTACGAAGGTATTGATCTGGCCAAGTTGAATGTGCTTTCGGAGATTCAAAAAGCGAATCATCAAAATTTACAACGAACGCTTCCGGTGTCGGACCAATTGCAACAACCGATAAGTCTGCAAGTTGATCAAGCGATGGCGGTTGTTCTGAACCTGGTGGTTTGCCTCGCCAATTCTCTGGAGTTTGCGAAACTAAAGTTGGATCGCCGCCACCAATGATTGTTAGCTGATTACCTTCGCGCTTAACAAGCGTTTCGAATCTAGTTTGCGCGCCCAACACATTCATTGCGGCGATACCAGTAA
>JBILBY010000193.1:0-3354 GCA_044353415.1 Candidatus Nanopelagicales bacterium
CTTGGCGCCATCGAAGACCGGTGTGGCCAACTTGGTTCCTGGAGCAACCGAACGTGCTTCCTTAACAAGGTGCTTTGCCCATTCCGGGTCACCTTCGATTTCCCAACCGCGAGATGCGATCCAACCTAAGTGAACTTCCAGAATCTGACCGATGTTCATACGTCCTGGAACACCAAGTGGGTTCAGTACAACATCGACTGGAGTTCCATCTTCAAGGAACGGCATATCTTCTGGTGGAAGAATCTTGGAGATAACACCCTTGTTACCGTGACGGCCAGCAAGTTTGTCACCTTCGGTGATCTTGCGCTTCTGGGCGATGTAAACGCGAACGATTTGGTTAACGCCTGGAGGTAGATCGTCACCTTCAGATGAATCAAATACTCGAACGCCGATTACCTTGCCAGATTCACCGTGTGGAACCTTGAGGGAAGTATCGCGAACTTCGCGAGCCTTCTCACCAAAGATTGCACGAAGCAAACGCTCTTCAGGTGTCAGTTCAGTTTCACCCTTAGGTGTTACCTTGCCAACCAACAAGTCGCCAGGAACAACATCCGCACCAATGCGAATGATGCCGCGCTCATCAAGGTCAGCTAGAACTTCATCTGAAAGGTTAGGTAGATCACGAGTGATTTCCTCTGGACCAAGCTTGGTGTCGCGAGCATCAATTTCGTGTTCTTCAATGTGAATTGAAGAAAGCACGTCATCTTGCACAAGACGCTGGTTAAGGATGATCGCATCTTCGTAGTTGTGACCTTCCCATGGCATGAATGCCACAAGCAGGTTACGACCAAGAGCCATTTCACCGTTTTCAGTACATGGACCGTCAGCAATTACCTGGCCAGCTTCGACGCGATCGCCTTCACTGACAATCGGACGCTGGTTGTAGCAAGTGCCCTGGTTTGAACGATCAAACTTTCGCACTGCATAAGTAAGGTGCTTTCCGGCATCTTCTTGCACTGTGATGGAGTCAGCTGAAACTTCAGAAACAACGCCAGCGCCAGTTGCCACGATTACATCGCCAGCATCCTTAGCCGCGCGGTATTCCATACCGGTTCCAACATATGGTGATTCACTGCGAAGTAATGGAACAGCCTGACGTTGCATGTTCGCGCCCATAAGTGCGCGGTTTGCATCGTCGTGCTCCAAGAACGGAATCATTGCAGTTGCAACAGAAACCATCTGACGCGGTGAAACGTCCATGAAGTCAACTTCAGTTCCCGGGATGTAGTCCACTTCGCCACCCTTGGTGCGAACCAAAACTTTGGAATCCTGGAAAGTGTTGTCGTCATTAAGCAGCGAGTTTGCCTGCGCAATAACGTGCACATCTTCTTCGTCAGCGGTTAGGTACTGAATCTTGTCAGTTACCTTGCCCTTAACAACCTTGCGGTATGGAGTCTCGACGAATCCGAAAGCGTTGATGCGAGCGTATGAAGCAAGCGAACCAATCAGACCAATGTTTGGACCTTCTGGAGTTTCGATTGGACACATACGACCGTAGTGCGATGGGTGAACGTCGCGAACTTCGAAGCCTGCGCGCTCACGTGAAAGACCACCGGGACCAAGCGCTGATAGGCGACGCTTGTGCGTTAGGCCTGACAGTGGGTTGGTCTGATCCATGAACTGTGACAACTGGGAAGTTCCGAAGAATTCCTTGATTGACGCAATTACTGGACGAGTGTTGATCAAAGTAAGCGGTGTGATTGCTTCTGGATCCTGGGTAGTCATACGTTCGCGAACTACGCGCTCCATACGAGATAGACCGGTACGGATCTGATTCTGAATCAATTCACCAACAGTACGAAGGCGACGGTTACCGAAGTGATCGATGTCATCAACTTCAACGCGCGTTACGCCACGTGCTGAGTTGAATTCGGTTTCACCTGCATGCAGACGAACCAAGTATTCGATCGTTGCAAGAACGTCATTGATGTCAAGAATGGTCTTGGTTGGTTCGGTATCTAGACCAAGCTTCTTGTTGACCTTGTAACGGCCAACCTTTGCAAGGTCGTAACGCTTCTCGTTGAAGAAGAAGTTTTGTAGCAAGCTACGTGATGCTTCGACGGTCGGTGGTTCACCTGGACGAAGTTTGCGATAGATGTCTAACAGGGCCTCATCCTGTGTAGTCGTCGTATCTTTTTCAAGAGTTGCCATCATTGATTCGTAAGCGCCGAACTGTTCGCGAATCTGCTCATTAGTTAGACCAAGAGCCTTCAAGAAAATTGTTACTGGCTGCTTACGCTTACGGTCGATGCGAACACCAACCATGTCCTTCTTATCAACTTCAAATTCCATCCACGCACCACGGCTAGGAATGATCTTTGTTGTGTAGACATCTTTGTCAGTTGCCTTATCAAGGGAACGTTCAAAGTAAACACCTGGGGAACGAACAAGCTGGGAAACAACAACGCGCTCGGTGCCGTTGATGATGAAAGTTCCCTTGCTGGTCATGATTGGGAAGTCACCCATGAATACGGTCTGGCTCTTGATTTCCCCAGTTTCGTTATTCATGAATTCAGCATTGACGTAAAGCGGCTGAGAGAAAGTTAGATCCTTCTCGCGGCACTCGTCTTCGGTGTGCTTGGAATCTTCCAAACTTGGTTCGGTGAACGTCAACGACATAGTGCCGTTGTAATCCTCGATTGGGCTGATCTCTTCAAACACGTCTTGTAGACCATGTGTCTGAGGAATTTCGTTGTTACCCGATTCCAGGGCCGCTGCAACGCGGTCCTTCCAAACTTGATTTCCAAGTAACCAGTCAAAAGACTCAACTTGTAGATCAAGAAGATTAGGAACCTCTAGAGGCTCACGAATCTTTGCGAATGAGACCCGCTTTGGGCCTGTGGAACTGCGGGAGTGAGTGCGTGAGGCGGCCAACAGTCGTCCTTCCGAGCTAGCTGTAATCCGAGCGCGCTAAAGGAACCTAGTCAAATTGAGGTACACAAATGACAGGTGGTTTTAGGGCACGGCGAATTTGTAGCATACCTAGAGGCGGCAGCCACTGTCCAATGCAGCTCAAATTTTCCTGAAAACCCTCGATTTTCGTGCCTTCTGCACTGACTTGGACAGCTAGGGCCAAGTGCGCCAGACCGAAATCATCGGTTTACAGGGGGAAGACTGCATTTCTTCAATTACGTATTTCTTAACTTGCTCGCCAATAGTTGCCCAAAATCGGACACATGTCAAGCACCCGAGACACTCTGTAACAAAGGCGTTATGTTCACAAAGGAACATGCATTAAACAGTGCGCAATCAGAAAACTTCACTTAAACAAATAAAAAGGTGGCTCCCCCGAGGGAACCACCTTTTTAGGTCTTAACTTTTACTTAGCTGCACTGATTGCAGTTAAGTAGTTTC
>JBILBY010000128.1:0-3338 GCA_044353415.1 Candidatus Nanopelagicales bacterium
AGGAACTAGGAAAACTTCGGTACCCCAAACTAAAGAAAGTCGATTCCGCACATCCTCATTGGGTGTAAATGCAAGCAATTTAGTGCGACTACGGTGCCTTGCTACCAAACGCGCTGAGCTGCCAGTTTCAGTAAAGGCAACCAAACTCACCGCAGCCACGTGACTTGCTACATCAACCGCTGCTAAACACATCGCTTTTGCTGTATCGCCTTGGGCATCATCAGCAAGTTTCGGCAAAGATTCCAGTGCTTCAGTTTCGATGTGAGTAATAATGCGACTCATGGTTTGAACGACGTGGATTGGATCAATGCCAATACTGGTTTCACCCGAGAGCATTAAAGCGTCCGCGCCATCGAGGACAGCATTTGCAACGTCGCTAGCTTCGGCGCGAGTTGGTCGGTTAGAGCCGATCATTGAATCAAGCATTTGGGTTGCCACAATTACTGGCTTTGTTGCCGCTCGGGCTAATTCGATTGCGCGCTTTTGAACCATCGGGACCTGTTCCAGTGGCAGCTCCACACCCAGATCGCCGCGTGCCACCATGATTCCATCGAAGGCATCAATGATTTGCTGCAGATTATCGACAGCCTGTGGCTTTTCAATCTTGGCAATAACCGGAATTCGGCGACCTTCTTGATCCATGATCTTATGGACATCGGCAATATCAGCTGCGCTTCGGACAAAAGAAAGTGCGATCATGTCAACGCCTTGGTTAAGGGCCCAGCGCAAATCTGAAATATCTTTTTCGGAAAGCGCTGGAACGCTAACAGCAACACCAGGCAAGTTGATTCCCTTGTTGTCGCTTACAGTTCCAGCTTCGGTAACTCTAGTTAGTACCGAGTCCGAGGTAACCTCTAAGACTTCTAGTCCTACTTTGCCGTCATCAATCAGAATGCGATCGCCAATCTTGCAATCTCCTGGCAAACCTGAGTAGGTAGTTCCACAAATAGTTGCATCGCCAGCAACATCGCGCGTTGTAATCGTGAATGAATCACCCAGATGTAGTTCTACTGGGCCAGATGCAAATCGAGCCAATCTAATTTTTGGTCCTTGTAAATCCGCAAGGATTCCAACACCTTTTCCAGATTCGTTTGAAGCTGCGCGAACCATTTCATAAGAGTGCGCATGATCTGCTTGCTCACCATGCGAAAGATTAAGTCGCGCTACATTCATGCCTGCGGCAACTAGGTTCTTGATGATTTCCGGGGAAGCAGTAGCCGGACCTAACGTACAAACAATTTTCGCGCGGCGCACAATTTTTCCTAACCAGAGATTAACCCCAGTTTACCGCTTGCAAGAAGCTATTGCTTTGGTTTGGCTCGACGTCCGCGTGGTTTGGATTCGCTGGTCTGAACTGAAGATGAACTATTGGTAAGCGATTCTGAATTTTCGGAAACCTTTTCACCTGTTGCAACTGCAACAACTGGTTCCTGGCCTTGGATCACTAGCTTTCCGCCTGACATTAGTTCGCGTCCCGGATTCTTTTCACTCGATCGAACCAAGTAAAGCAATGCTAAAGCGCCAATAATCAGAGCCGTCCACACGTTGAAGCGAAGTCCAAGTATGTAGCGGGCATCATCAATTCGCATGGTCTCAATCAAGCCACGAGCCGCGCAGTACAGCGCAGCATAAAGTGCGAAGACTCGGCCATGTCCCATGACGTATCTCTTGTCGGCCCAAATTATGAAGAATCCAATTGCAACGCAGGCTAGTGCTTCATAAAGAAATGTTGGATGGAAGGTTTCAAATTGCGTGAATTCAGTTGGCCGGTTTTCAGTTGCAATCTCCAGGCCCCAAGGCAACGTAGTTGGGCGGCCAAAAAGTTCTTGATTAAACCAATTGCCTAATCGACCGATTGCCTGAGCAAATGCAATGCCAGGAGCGATTGAATCTGCAAATGGTGCAAACGGAACTCCGAGTCGCTTAGCCCCGATCCAGGCACCTACTCCGCCAAGAGCTAAAGCTCCCCAGATTCCAAGGCCACCTTCCCAAATACGTAAAGCCCCTAAGAAGCCTTTGCCACCTTCGGTGAAGTAAAGTTCCCAGTCAGTCATAACGTGATAGATGCGACCACCGATAATTCCAAATGGCACTGCCCACATTGCGATGTCCGCAACTTGTCCGTCGAGTCCCCCGCGGGCAATCCAGCGCCTATTTCCAAGCCAAACCGCAACGAAGATTCCTAGCAAGATGAAGAATGCGTAGGCCCGAAGCGGCACTGGTCCAAGTTGCCAAACACTTTGCGAAGGACTTGGAATAAAAGCTGGAATGAAAAGCATTATGAAGTTAATTCACTTAGCTCTTGGTCGCAGCTTCAATGGCTGCGGTGAGCTGAGCGGGATCAAACAACACATCGCCGCTCAATTCTGTGCCATCAAGAAGTCCAGTAGGTGTGGATGACACGCCTTCGGAATCAAATGCAGCATAGGAATTTGCAACCCAGCCGGCATACTTTTCTGAAGTTAAGCATTCAGTGAACGTATCGAGTTCGGCTCCAGTTATGCCAGCTGCTTCAGCAACGGAAATCAAAGTGTCGTTTGAGAACCCTGAACCCTCTTCTGCTGGCTGAGCAGCAAAGATCCCAAGGTGGAATTTCTCTGCGGCTCCCGCGTCAACTGCACAGCCAAATGCCATAGTTGCACGCTGGGAAGAATTTGGATTACCAGCTGCGGTATTTGAAGAAAGTAGATTCTTGTCTAAGAAAATTGTTGGACGATATTCAACTCGCACTTTTCCAGCATCAATCAAACCTTGAATCGCAGCACCCGATGCTTCTTCAAAGCGGGCACAGGCTGGGCACTGAAAGTCTTCCCAAAGTTGAAGCACTGGAATCTTATCAGCATCTGGTGCAGTCCAAGCCGATCCAACCTTTACGCCGTAAGTATCGGAAGTGACACCAGTTGGTAGAGCTGCATCGGAAGGTACGACTGCATCCTTATTCGAAAGAACTGGAATCGCGATCAACGCGGCCATAACGGCAACTACAACAAGTCCACCAATGATGCGGATCTTGCGCTGACGCTTTTGTTCAATTGCAGCGGCTTCTTGACGAGCTGCAGCGGCTGCGGCTTTGGCGGCTTTGGCGCTCAGGTTTTCTTGTGACACGAAAACTCCATTAATTAAGGTTGCTATTCAAGTGAAAACTTACGTTCCCTTAATTATGTCGCACTTTTTCAAGTGCTGGAACTTGCTAAAAAGTAAGCAAATTTAGTGGGCTAAACCTTTAGAAAGAGCCTGCGCTAACGCCTTGGCACCCGCGGCGCCATCCTGCTTAATCGCAGTGACAAATGCGCTACCCACGATTACGCCGTCTGCATATTGGGCAATCTCGTGAGCCT
>JBILBY010000129.1:0-3333 GCA_044353415.1 Candidatus Nanopelagicales bacterium
ATCTGCCAAACACCACAAACCCAGATGACTGGTCTCGAATCTCTGGCAAGAAGGGTGATCGCATCGTATTCATGCGCACTCTGATCCATGGCAAGAAGGGTGATGACTCGGGACGCAGCATCGACACTTCACTGTCACCAAATCCATTCGCATAAGGGTTTAGTTATGTCAGTTCGCCGCGTTATGGGCATCGAATCGGAATTTGGTATTTCCAACCCACGTGATTCCAGCGCCAACCCAATGCTGCTGTCGAGTCAAGTTGTAAATGCTTACGGCAATGAGGTTATGCCGAATCGAATTCGTCGAATGCGCTGGGATTACGATGTCGAATCTCCACTGAGAGATGCACGAGGCTTCGACATGAGTCGCGCGGATGCTGACCCAAGCCAATTAACGGATGATGACTATGGCTTAGCAAACTTAGTGCTGCCAAATGGAGCTAGGTATTACGTGGACCACGCTCATCCTGAGTACGCCTCACCTGAGGTAACCAATCCTTATGACGCCGCGCTTTGGGATACCGCAGGGGATCGCATCATTGAGCGCAGTGCCCGGCTAGCCAGCACACTTACCGGAGATCTAATAACGGTTTACAAGAACAACACTGATGGCAAAGGTGTCAGCTACGGTACCCACGAAAATTATCAAGTTCTTCGCGAAGTTCCATTCGGTGATCTAGTCAAGTATCTGACCCCGTTCTTTGTAACAAGATGTGTTTTTGCCGGAGCTGGCCGCGTTGGTTTAGGTCAAGAAGATATTCAGCCTGGTTTTCAAATCAGTCAGCGTGCGGATTTCTTCGAAGCTGAAGTTGGATTAGAAACCACGTTGAGACGACCAATAATCAACACTCGCGATGAACCGCATGCCGACCCTGACTTGTTCCGACGCTTACACGTCATCATTGGCGATGCAAACATGTCGCAGCGAATCAATTACTTAAAGATGGGAACCACGGCGATTGTGCTCAGCATGATCGAGGCTGGCTACCTGAAACTAGATTTTGAGCTTTACGATGCTGTGACTTCAATGCATTTGGTCAGTCATGACTATAAATTTGAAACTAAACAACGACTGCGTGATGGCTCTGAGAAGTCGGCATTGGACATTCAAAAGCACTATCAGAGCAGTGCCACTAGGTTCTTAACTGATACCGGTGAAACAGATAACATGGCACACGACGTCGTCACGCAGTGGGGACGAATTCTCAATGCTTTAGAGCACGACCCAATGTCACTTGTTAATGAAGTTGATTGGATAACTAAACTCTCAGTACTTAATGGATACCGAAATCGTGATCAACTCCTATGGAGCGACTCGCGTTTGGCGGCAATTGACATCCAGTTTGCAGATTTACGTCCGGATAAAGGGTTGGCCCGGGTTCTTCAGCAAAAAGGAAAGATGGATCTGCTGTTTAGTGAAGAGCAGGTGGCGCAGGCTGTTGCCAACCCCCCAGTGGATACCCGAGCGTATTTCCGAGGAACTTGTGTAGCCAAGTTTGTAGATCAGGTAGCTGCTGCCTCATGGGACTCCGTGATTCTGGATCTGGGACCTGATGTACCGCTGAAGCGAATCTCCACTCCAGATGCACTTGGTGGCACCCAGGCTGCTACTTCAGACCTGTTTGAACAATCAAAGCTTGCTTCTGATCTGCTGGCTAACCTGAAGCCAGAACACGTATTGGCATAGGGTTTGAACTACTGGAATAGTGTGATGCATAAGAGTGCACAGCACGAGATGAAATGGGGTTCGACATGAGCGAGCGCGAGTTTGCTAAAGGTAACTCCGATCGGGAGCAATCTTCCGATTTCACTCCACTTCCTACAACCTCGAGTTCTGACCTTGACGTAACAGACTTACTAGATGCCATCGACCTGGTACTTGAAGAAAATGCTGAAGAGTTTGTTAAGGGTTTCGTGCAAAAAGGTGGACAGTAAGTGACATCAGGCAGACTCGACAAACGAATCTTCGGAATTGAAACAGAGTTTGGCGTTACTTGCACATTTCAAGGTCAGCGACGTCTCACTCCAGATGAAGTAGCGCGCTACCTTTTCAAGCGCGTTGTTTCTTGGGGGAGAAGCTCGAACGTATTTCTAACTAATGGTGCTCGTCTCTATCTAGATGTTGGTAGTCATCCAGAGTACGCAACTGCCGAATGTGACGATTTCCACGATCTGATCGTGCAAGATAAAGCCGGCGAACGAATCCTCGCTGAGTTAATCCTTGACGCGCAAGAACGTCTGCTCGAAGAGGGCATTGAAGGCGAGATCTATCTATTTAAAAACAACACTGACTCAGGTGGCAACTCATATGGCTGTCACGAGAACTTCTTGATTAAGCGTCGCCAGGATTATCTGGAGCAGATTGAAGCGTTGCTCCCATTTTTGATAACTCGACAGTTGATATGTGGTGCCGGAAAGGTCTTAACTACACCTAGAGGCACGATCTATTCACTGTCGCAACGCGCTGACCACATGTGGGAAGGCGTTTCAAGCGCGACTACAAGATCACGTCCGATCATCAATACTCGAGATGAGCCACACGCGGACTCTGAAGCCTTTAGACGACTGCACGTAATTGTTGGAGACTCAAATATGTCGGAGATGACAACTCTGCTCAAGGTTGTTTCCATGGACTTTGTTTTACGATTACTTGAGACTGGCAATTTGAATCGAGATTTTACGCTGGAAAATCCCATTCGGGCTATCCGCGATGTATCACACGACATAACTGGATTGGCTACCGTCACTCTGAATTCAGGCTCAACCATGAGTGCCCTGCAAATGCAATGGGCATATTTTGAAATGGTTAAGAATTATGTTGCAACCGGGGACATGAACATGACTCGGGAACACGACATCGCATTGGAACTTTGGGAACGTACGTTGACTGCAGTTGAGACAAATAATCATGCGCTTATTGCTCAGGACATCGACTGGGCCATTAAGAAGCAATTGGTTGACTCCTACCGCGACAAAAACAGTCTGGAGTTGGATTCACCGCGAGTTGCTCAACTCGATTTGATGTATCACGACATCACGCAAAATAGAGGTTTGTTCTATTTGCTTCAGAACAATGGTCGGGTAAATCGCGTGACTACAGATTCCGAGATTTTGACAGCCCAAACCGTGCCGCCGCAAACTACTCGAGCCAAGCTACGAGGTGACTTTATCGCCGCTGCGCAAGATGCCGGTAAGGACATTAGCGTCGATTGGGTACACCTGAAGATGAATGATCAATCGCAACGAACAGTTTTGTGCAAGGACCCATTTGCCAATGTAGATGAGCGAGTTCAGAAACTTATCGACTCCATGCAAGAGGCAGTAACTTCCTGAT
>JBILBY010000131.1:0-3318 GCA_044353415.1 Candidatus Nanopelagicales bacterium
GCGAACACCTCCACTCAAAAGACCTCGCCGTTGGCGAGGTCTTTTTCGTTCCGGTGCCGGGAATCCAGTTTTATTTCCGTTTGCCATTTCGCTACGCGAAGCAAACGGCTCCACCACAAAAAATGATCCGGCTTGTGCGCCGGTTCATTTTTGCAGATTAGTAAATTCCAGTAGCCCTAACCTTTGTATTCAAATGGAAAGTCTTTAACTGCAGAAACTTCTGAGTTTGAATCTGCTGGATCTTGGTACATCAATAGGAAATTCCCACTATCGCCAACTTCAAGTTCGGAAATTGTAGTCTTTTCAATTTTTGAGTAATCAACCACGCGATCAGCATCATCAAAATTTGCGGACCAACCAATATAGAAGCCGTAGCACTCCGATCCAACTGTGGCAAAGTTGACGGCACAATCGTTCCCTTCAGAGTCAAAGAGCGATAAAGCAACGGAGTTTCCATTCCACTCTTGGGTTATCTCAAGATTCGTCTCAATGTCGGGATTTAACGTATAGGAGGTACTTGAACTGCACCCAGCCAGCAAAATTGACGTTCCCAAGATCATCCCAGCCACTATCTTTTTCATTCTGGAAACTCCATTTCTACGTAGACTCTCAAACCGTATCACTAGCAGTTTCTAGGATCAAGGATAAGTGCATCCGAACACCTCCACTGCGACGGATCCCGGCACCGAGCCGTGACTATTGTGGAAACTTCCGAACTATCTTAAAAACAATTCTGCTGAACTTCAGTAGCGATCGAATTTGCGAACTTAGCTGACCCTGCTGGCGAAAAATGTCCATTGTCAACGAAATCTGCCGCCGAAAAACCACTATTCGGAACATCGATGTACGCAGCCCCAGACTTGATCGCTTCTTCTTTCATCACAACATTCAATCTCTCAACCATTGATATGACGTCTTCGTCTTTAACAAGTGGCGCCCAGCCGTTCATAGAATCGTAAGTTGAGTCAGATGAGTTAAGTACTTGTCCGATAAAAACTGATTTGGTTCCTCGAGCTGAGTTGGTTGCAATTATGCTTTGCACGTTCCGACGGAGAATTTCTTCGAGGCGAGGATCGCCTCCTTCACCTGGCTCCAGGTTGGCATAGCTTGGAGGTACCGGAATTGTTTCCTGTCCAATCACTGGTAGTCGACTAATCATGCTAGTCAACGGTGAGAATCCACTTCCCTTTCGAACTTGTAAGCCATCAATCTGATTCAGTAAGTGAAAATCTGCATAAGCTGGGTCCAAGTTAGGCAAGTAGGCGCCCTGAACGTCGTTCCAGCCCTCATAATAAAGTGCGCAAGATGGTGTGCGTCCATTCACTTGATCGTAAAAAGTCGTTTGTATCAAGTTCTCAACAGTGTTGTATCCAGGCACACCTCGATTTATCAATAATGCCTTGTTATCCAAAAGGCTGCTTAATTGATTTGGCCAAGCTTCTTCGTCACTTACAAAGATGTCGTACGTAGTTGATCCGCCGTATGCAGTAATGATTGGCTTACTTGCTAGATCGGCTGCTGAAGGCTCTGGCCCACGAGTTCCAAATGATGTGTGAGTCAGCGACCCTCCGCCTGGCAAAGTGCTTGAATAATTCGGAATCGGCACACCCTGCAAAAGGGGGTGATATTCAAATCTGGAGTTTTCATTCGCAGGAAGTAAATCCCGTGATATTGGGATGCCGATCTGGCGAGCGAAATAAGGAATGAAACCCAAAGATAATTCAAGAAAAAGTACGGTAATCAAAACCCATGACATCTTTGGTTTTCGAGCAAACAGAATTGCCGCTACAGCCATCAAGGTGAGATAAACAAAGAACGTGCCCCGAGGCGTACCGAAAGTCAATTTCGACGAAGCGGTCATCGCAATTTCTAATGCAATGATTAGCAAAAGCATTCCAGTGGCAACTAGTGCCGGTACTGCTATCGAAAAGTTGTATGGCACAGACATGCCAAAGTATCGTGCAATTCGATTTGAGCCAGCAGAAGTCTGGTTTTCGTTACCTTCGCTAGTCGAGCTCATACTTGTCCTTGTAATCCTCAATCAAACTGATTGGCTGATTAGATTTATACAAAATTGCATTACCAATTGCCAGAAGATCCAGATCCGTTCCCATTAAGCAGCGAAATGCATCTTCAGGTGTTTCAACAATTGGTTCTCCACGAACATTAAAGGATGTATTTACAAGGACGGGACACCCAGTTAACTCATTAAATTTTGTAATTAACGCGTGATAGCGGGGATTAGTCTCGCGATGAACGGTTTGAATTCTTGCTGAGTAATCAACGTGAGTCACTGCTGGAATGCTTGACCGACTAACGTTCAACTTTTCAATTCCAAAAAGTGCTTCCTGGGCAGGAGTCATCTTTTCTTGTTTTCGCTCATCTACATCAGCAACAAGCAGCATGTACGGTGAATCCACATCGATATCAAACCACTCTGAAACGTGCTCTCTAAGAACGCTTGGGGCAAATGGTCGGAAAGATTCACGAAACTTCACCTTTAAGTTAAGTATTTTTTGAGTTTCTGGGTTTCTGGGATCTCCGAGTATGGATCTGTTGCCAAGTGCACGTGGACCAAACTCCATTTTGCCTTGGTGCCATCCAACGGCCTTTCCGCTAGCCAAAGCACTTGCAGTTTCGTTGATAAGTTTTTCATCATCAACTGTCTCGAATACCGCACCTAGTGCATTCAGTCGCTCTTCAATTTCAGCTTGGGTGTAATGAGTACCAAGATATGAACCCTGCATATCATTGCCAGCAGCATCTACAGTGCGCTTCTCGTCAAGCATCAAATAGTGAACTGCTAGTGCAGCACCAAGTGCGCCTCCAGCATCGCCAGCTGCTGGCTGAATCCATATGTTGTCGAAAGACCCATCACGCAAAAGCTTTCCGTTGGCTACGCAATTTAATGCGACACCACCGGCTAAACAAAGATTTCGCTGGCCTGTTTCTTTGGCAATGGCCCTGCACATACGCAGCACGATTTCTTCGGTTACTGCCTGAATTGAGGCCGCCAGATCCATCTCGCGTTGAGTCAACTCAGACTCAGGCTTGCGAGGTGGTCCACCAAAAAGCTTCGAGAACTTTTTGTTGGTCATCGTAAGACCTGCAGGGTAATCGAAATACTCCATGTTCAATCTGAAGCTTCCGTCTTCATGCAAATCAACTAAGTTGTCAAAAATCAACTTTGTATAAACTGGATTTCCGTACGGAGCCAAACCCATTACTTTGTATTCACCTGAATTGACCTTGAATCCGGCGTAGTAAGTAAACGCAGAATACAAAAGTCCTAATGAGTGTGGGAAATGAATCTCTTTA
>JBILBY010000130.1:0-3318 GCA_044353415.1 Candidatus Nanopelagicales bacterium
CTACCGAGCGCGCTGCAATGTTTAGGCGTCCAGTTTCAAGCGCAGACAGAACTTGTTGCATGCCGCGGCCTTCAACGCCACCTAGAAGATTTTCAACAGGTACTCGAACTTCATCAAGGATGACTTCGCAAGACTCTGGACCCTTGTAACCCATTTTTGGAATGTCTTTACCAATGGTGAAACCAGGAGTTCCCGCATCAATGAGTAGTACTGACATTCCCTTATGGCGGGGATCTGCCTTTGGGTCAGTCTTAACAAGTACTGGAAGTGGGTCAGCGTGACGGGCGTTTGTAATCCAAGTCTTGGAGCCACGCACTATGTAATGATCGCCATCGAGTGTTGCGGTAGTCGTGATTCCTTGCAGGTCGGTTCCAGCACCTGGCTCAGTTAGCCCTAGACCACTGCGACGAGCACCGGTTGCTAGTTCTGGCAGATACTTTGCCTTCTGTTCAGGTGTGCCATTTTTGGAAATTATGAAACAAGCCATTGAGTGTGAGCCAAGAACACCAGCTACACCCATCCAGCCACGGGATAGTTCCTCGAAAACAATGGAGAACGTTGTCATGTCAACGCCAAGGCCACCGAACTCTTCTGGAATTGTCATTCCAAAAAGTCCCATTTCCTTCATATGCTCAACGATGGCAGTTGGGTATTCGCCCGAATGTTCCATATCGCGAGCAACCGGAATGATTTCCTTATCAACAAATGCGCGAATGGCCTCTTGGAAATCTTTCTGGTCTTGCGTCAACTGAATTGTCATTAATTGGCCTCAAGGAATTCTTTAAGAAGTGCATCAAATCGGATGCGCTGTTCTTTACCCGCGATTACGTGGGATGCATCTGGCCAGGTTATGCCGATGCAGTTTGGAATCAAGTCTTCAATCACTTGGGTGTGACGCGCTGTGGTAATTGAATCCTGAAGTGCATGTAACACAAGTGATGGAGTCTTGATGTGTGGCAGGCGCTCACGTGAATCGTGGATGTTGCAAGCATGGACGTAACGCTCATGAGCCGCAAAGTTGCCGTTTAGATCTGCCCAGGTGCCGTTGTCGCCTAATAAGCGATCGCGGTTTTCGTTGTAGAAATCTCCTGGGAAGGAAAATGATGCAACGAATTTCTGGAAAGCGTAGAAGCCAGACTCTTGATGCATGGTTGTCATACTGTCTAGTTGATCAACCATGATTGGATCTGCATAAGCCCAAGTGCCAGTCATTACTAATGAGCGAGCTAAGTCCGGACGAGCGTAAGCGAGCTCTTGTCCGATGCAGGCACCCATGCCGACCATGCCAACTATGTGAACGTTGGTCCAACCGAGATGATCCAGAAGTTGCGCTAAGTCATCAGCGAATAACTGCATAGTTGCTTCGCGTGAATAGTCATCAGTGCTATCGCGCATACCGCGGTAGTCAAAGGTCAATACTTCGTACGTTTCAAATAAGTAACGCGGCGCATCTTTTTGTTTTCCGTGACAAAAAGTTCCCCAGCCGCCCATAACGACTGCTTTATCTGCTCCCGGAATACCGGAAACTTCGTAATACATTGAATGGCCATTTACATCTAACGTCGGCATGAAAGCTCCAGGATCGAGGGGTCAATTACTCCAAATGTATACAAAGTTGGGTTTTTTGGCTCAAAAACCCAATAACTGCGTTGCCAAATGTTCCTTTTGGACACAAAATGTACATTCTCTAGGACAAAGTGAGGTTTTCACACTAAGTTTCAGAGAAACGCTTTGTGTGGATTTGTGTCTGCACAGTCATTATTGCGATTTGAAACCGGAAGGAGTTCCCACGTGGATCTCGGAGTATTTATTCCAATTGGCAACAATGGTTGGCTGATCTCAACTACGTCGCCGCAATACAAGCCGTCCTACGAGCTAAACCTTGAATGTGTTCAGCGTGCAGAAAAATATGGCTTTGAGTTCGCACTTTCAATGATCAAGCTTCGTGGCTTTGGTGGACAGAGTGAATTCTGGGACTACAACCTAGAGTCATTCACTTTGATGGCTGCACTTGCTGCAAAGACAGAAAAGATCAAGCTTTTCGCATCAACCGCAATTCTTACCTTGCCACCAGCGATTGTTGCTCGTATGGCGACAACCATTGATTCCATCGCACCAGGTCGATTTGGTGTAAACATCGTGTCCGGTTGGGCAAAGGGTGAATACGATCAAATGGGTCTATGGCCAGGAGACGAATACTTCGGCTACCGCTACGAATACTCCGAGGAGTACGTACGCGTTATGCAGGAACTTTGGAGCAAGGGTGCATCTGACTTCAAGGGTCAGTTCTTCAAGATGGATGACTGCGTGATGTTGCCAAAGCCTTCGTCAAAGATCCCACTAGTTTGTGCCGGTCAGTCAGAGCGCGGTATGCGCTTCTGTGCTGAATATGGTGACTACCAGTTCATTCTGGGTACCGGTGTAAATACACCGACTGCCTTTAAGCCTTCAGCAGACCAGCTACTTCGCGCTGCAAAGGAAACTGGCCGTGACATCGGCGCTTACGTGCTGTTCATGGTAATCACAGACGAAACAGACGAAAAGGCCATGGCTAAGTGGAAGCATTACAACGCTGGTGCAGATGCAGGTGCATTGTCATGGATGGCTGGGCAAGCTGCCGCGGACACAACTAATGCAGATGGTTCCAGTACAGCAGCCACAATCGCACTTCCAGAAGGTGCAATCAACTTCAATATGGGAACACTTGTTGGCTCATACGCCTCAGTTGCTCGCATGTTGGACGAAATTGACACAGTTAATGGCGTTAAGGGTGTCATGTTGACATTCGATGACTTCGTAACTGGTATGGACATCTTCGGCACAAAGGTTCAGCCTTTGATGAAGACCCGCGTAGGCAAGTAATACCTCTCGTTAAAAAACGAGCACCTGCAGATGCAGGTGCTCGTTTTTTTATTCTAAAACTTTATGCTGGATCTGGTTGGCCAAGGATTTCTTCTCGAGCTGCAAGTACGTGAGCGCGCATAACGCTCGATGCCCAAACTTCATCTCCGGCTTTCATGGCATTAACAATCTCACGGTGATGGTGCAGACTTCGCTGTAGCGCTTCAGGGGAATAAACCTTGTAAGTCTGCATCACGATTGGTACGTGGATCAAAGTTTCAATCAATAGTCCAAGTCGAGTTGAATTCGACATCTCAATGATCTTGCCGTGGAAAATTCGGTTTCGAGCAGCAAGTGCTGGCAATCGAGTTTCCGAAGAAAGCTCCGTCTCTGCCAACTCTTCCATTTCGGTGCAAATGTTTTCTAGGAACTCAATCTCGGCAGCTGAGGCACGGGGAGTAGCTAGTTCGCAAGCAT
>JBILBY010000195.1:0-3293 GCA_044353415.1 Candidatus Nanopelagicales bacterium
ATGCAAAGAAAAGAATCAATAGGAAGTTAAGTGTTAGGTATCCGGCTCGGCCTGGATCCATGTTGGTAGCAACCCATTGCGCCCAGTCTGCTTCCGAACCAGTCAACTGAACAATCAAAGACGGAATGTAAAGCAAGGAGGACGCGAAGATAACCGGGATGATGCCAGCTTGATTAACCTTAATTGGCAAGTAGGTAGAAGTGCCGCCATAAGACTTGCGACCAACTTGACGCTTCGCATACTGCACTGGAATTCGACGCTGCGCTTGTTCAACAAAAACAATGGCGACGATGGTTAAACCAATTACCAGCATCACGGATAGGAACTTTAGCGAACCATCGATTGTGAAGATGGAAACCAGTTGGCCTGGGAAGGAAGAAATAATCGACGCGAAAATCAAAATCGACATACCGTTACCGACGCCACGGTCTGTAATCAATTCACCGAACCACATGATCAGCGCAGTTCCAGCAGTCATAACCACAACGATGGTTAACAACATTTGAATCGACTGGTTAGGCAAAAGTTGTTCGTTACATCCCTGGAACAAACGTCCCGGGGTACGAGCCAAAGTGATGATTGTTGTGGACTGCAGAATAGCTAAGCCGATAGTTAGGTAACGGGTGTACTGCGTAATCTTTGCTTGTCCAGACGAGCCTTCTTTTTTCAAAGTTTCTAGACGAGGAATAACAACGGTAAGCAACTGAATGATGATGCTTGCCGTGATGTAAGGCATGATGCCAAGTGCAAACACAGATAGCTGCAATAGTGCGCCACCGCTGAATAGGTTAATCAGGCCGTAGATCGAATTATCTTGAACTGAATCAACACAAGTTTGAACTGCGGTGTAGCTAACGCCAGGAGCTGGAACTACCGAACCAAGGCGGAATACGCCAATAATGCCCAAAGTAAACAACAGTTTGCGACGCAAATCCGGAGTTCGGAATGCGGCTGCGAATGCACTAAGCACTGTTGCCTCCTTTTAGTTAACTGATTAGAAAAACATTTGACTTCGACAGCCTCATACTTGCTGTCGAAGTCAAATGCATCAGATCTGGGTTACGGAACCGCCAGCGGCAGCAATTTTTGCCTTAGCTGATTCTGAGAAAGCATTAGCAGTCACCTTTACAGAAACTGTGATGTCACCCTGGCCAAGCACCTTAACTAGTTCGCCCTTGCGGACAGCTCCAGCCTTAACAAGGTCAGCAATTGTTACGTCGCCGCCCTTTGGAAATAGTGCGTTGATTTGAGCAACGTTAACGACCTGGTACTCAGTGCCAAATGGATTCTTGAATCCCTTTAGCTTTGGAGTACGCATGTGAAGTGGCATTTGGCCACCCTCGAAGCGAGCCGGAACTTGATAGCGAGCCTTTGTACCCTTGGTACCGCGACCTGCTGTCTTACCCTTGCTACCTTCACCACGGCCTACGCGTGTCTTGGCAGTCTTGCTACCCGGTGCCGGGCGAAGATGATGAACCTTAAGTGTCATGGTTACTTAACCTCCTCAACACTGACCAAGTGACGAACGGTATTAACCATGCCACGAATTTCTGGACGATCTTCTTTAACAACAGTGTCGCCAATTCGCTTCAAGCCAAGTGAGCGCAATGTGTCGCGCTGATTCTGCTTGCCGCCAATTTCAGACTTCAACTGAGTTACTTTAAGTTGTGCCATTACGCACCGACCTTTTCTGCATTCGCACGAAGTAAGGCAGCCGGAGCAACCTGATCAAGCGGCAGACCACGGCGAGCAGCTACCTGCTCTGGGCGTTCTAGCATTTTCAGTGCAGCAACAGTTGCATGAACGATGTTGATTGCGTTGTCAGATCCAAGTGACTTGGAAAGAACGTCATGGATGCCAGCGCACTCAAGTACTGCGCGAACTGGTCCACCAGCAATAACACCAGTACCTGGAGCTGCTGGACGAAGCATTACAACTCCGGCTGCAGCCTCACCCTTAACTGGATGCGGGATTGTTGCTTGGATGCGAGGAACAGAGAAGAAATTCTTCTTTGCTTCTTCAACGCCCTTAGCGATTGCGGCAGGAACTTCTTTAGCCTTGCCGTAGCCCACGCCTACACGACCGTCGCCGTCACCGACAACAACTAGAGCGGTGAAGCTAAAGCGACGACCACCCTTTACAACTTTGGATACACGGTTGATCGCAACTACGCGTTCTACGAATGCGCTCTTCTCGGCAGGTGCCTGAGAGCGATCATTACGATCACGACGTTCGCGACGATCGGTACCGCCTTCGCGAGTTTCACCACCACGTTGGTTAGCAGCCATAATAACTTTTCCTACTTCCTTCGTGACTTAGAAATCGAGGCCGCCCTCGCGGGCGCCATCAGCTAGGGCCGCAATACGACCGTGGTACTTGTTACCACCGCGGTCGAATACGACTGTTGAAATACCGGCTTGCTTTGCACGTTCTGCAACAAGTTTGCCGACCTCGCGGGCCTTAGCGCTCTTGTCATCTGACTTGCTCTTCAAGGTCTTTTCCATTGTTGATGCATATGCAAGTGTGTGACCTGCAACATCATCAACGACCTGGACCGAGATGTGACGAGCAGAACGGTTAACAACCATGCGTGGACGCGCAGTTGTTCCCGAAAGCTTCTTACGAACTCGAGTGTGGCGACGCTTACGCGCTACCGCCTTCTTGTTACCTGAACCTAATTTGGCTACGACAGACATGATTACTTCTTGCCAGCCTTTCCAGCCTTGCGACGAATAACTTCGTCTGAATAACGGATACCTTTTGCCTTGTATGGATCTGGCTTACGAAGCTTGCGAAGGTTTGCGGATACTTCGCCAACCTGCTGCTTGTCGATACCTGATACATGCAATTTTGTTGGTGACTCAACTGTGAAGGTGATGCCTTCTGGGGCAGTTACCTTAACTGGGTGTGAGAAGCCAAGTGCAAATTCAAGAGTGTTTCCCTGCGCTGCAACACGGTAACCAGTTCCGGAGATTTCCAAAGTCTTTGAATAACCTTCGGTAACTCCAGTGACCATGTTTGCAATCAATGTGCGAGTTAGACCGTGACGGGCACGACTTTCGCGCTCATCGTTTGGACGGACAACTGCAATCTGACCATCTTCTTCGCGAGCAACAGTGATTGGCTCAACAACAACGTGTGAAAGCTGACCCTTAGGTCCCTTCACAGTGATGTTTGAACCATCAATAGTTACGTCTACCCCACTTGGGATAGTGATTGGCATACGACCGATACGTGACATGGCAGTTCCCCTTACCAGACGTAGGCGAGAACTTCTCCACCTACGCCCTTCT
>JBILBY010000132.1:0-3282 GCA_044353415.1 Candidatus Nanopelagicales bacterium
GCTTGATCGCGGCGAAGATATGCCGCAGTACTTTAAAGATCATGCGGTTTACTATGCCGGCCCAGCCAAGACTCCAGAAGGTTATGCCTCTGGATCATTTGGACCAACAACGGCAGGTCGCATGGACGCTTATGTTGATCGCTTCCAAAAAGCTGGTGGTTCATTTGTCATGCTGGCAAAAGGTAATCGAAGTGACGCTGTTACTAAGGCATGTCAGGCAAATGGTGGTTTCTACCTTGGATCAATTGGTGGACCAGCTGCTCGACTCGCAAAAGACAACATCAAGAAGGTTGAAGTCTTAGATTTCCCTGAAATGGGAATGGAAGCGGTTTGGAAAATTGAAGTTGAGAACTTCCCTGC
The DNA here is from genome assembly GCA_044353415.1 of Candidatus Nanopelagicales bacterium. Lineage (GTDB taxonomy): Bacteria > Actinomycetota > Actinomycetes > S36-B12 > UBA5976 > UBA5976. The sequence continues at coordinate 361 of JBILBY010000132.1, forward strand.
CTTCGTTGTTGTTGACGATAAGGGAAATGACTTCTTTGCCGAAACTTTGCGCCCGATCGCTTTGAACATTCCAATCGGTCCACCTAAGTAGGCTTTAAGGTTTGAAGTTTTTGGCTGGTGGCCATGGGCTCCAGCCACGGGCTAGCCATCCTTTGTAGGCGACCAAATCTTGTTCCATGCAAGTTGCTTTACTTGCTTTTGAGGCATACTTCTTGCCACCGTAGGTTTTCCAGAATCCAGCATTCATTTGCCAAGTTCCTTGATACTTCCCATTTCCGCCGGTTGATTTGCAGTTGTTATTTGATTCGACTTTTTTCAAGTATTTGGCAGTCGGTGAATCAACCCAAACTTCAAATGAGATTTTCTTGCGCTCTTCTTTAGAAAGATTGCGGGTCGGATCTTCAGCGCCTTTAACTATTGCGGCATTTACGCTTCCAGTTGATACCTGGATCGGCAAGATAACGCTCAGCGCAAGCGCAGCTGAAAACCAAATTCGTTTAATCCTCACACTATTTAGATTAACAAACGATATTTCGAATTAGGCAGGCAGGTCTTCAAGCATTTCTGTAACGAGCGCAGCAATAGGTGAACGCTCTGATCTATTCAGTGTTACATGCGCAAACAATGGGTGGCCCTTTAATTTTTCCACCACTGCTACCACGCCATCGTGTCTACCAACACGTAGGTTGTCTCGCTGCGCAACATCGTGAGTTAACACAACTCGACTATCTTTTCCAATGCGCGACAAAACCGTCAGCAACACATTTCGTTCAAGAGACTGTGCTTCATCAACGATCACAAACGTGTCGTGTAGTGAACGACCTCGGATGTGAGTGAGTGGCAGGACTTCTAACATCCCACGTTCTAGAATCTCATCGATTACATCACCAGATGTCACTGCGGACAAAGTGTCAAAGACTGCCTGTGCCCAAGGAGACATTTTTTCGTTCTCGCTACCAGGTAAGTAACCCAACTCCTGGCCACCAACTGCATACAACGGACGGAAAATCACAACTTTACGATGTTGTTGGCGCTCCATGACAGCTTCTAGGCCGGCGCAAAGTGCCAAAGCACTCTTGCCGGTTCCAGCTCTGCCCCCAAGCGAAACGATGCCAATATCTGGATCGAGTAACAAGTCCAATGCGATTCGTTGCTCAGCACTTCGCCCATGCAGCCCAAAAGCTTCACGATCTCCACGTATTAACTGCAATCTCTTATCTGGTGTCACTCGGGCTAATGCGCTACCCCGATCACTGGAAAGAACAATTCCGGTGTGACATGGATGCTCTCGCGCACTTTCATGATCGATAATTTCGCCACTGTAAAGCTCATCAATTTCTGCGGCACTAACTGTTGCCTCAGCCATACCAGTCCAGCCACTTGAAGGCACGATCTCGGCGCGATACTCCTGGGCTTCTAATCCAACGGCCGATGCTTTAACGCGAAGTGGCAAGTCTTTGCTTACCAAAACTACGTCGCAGCCTTCACTTGAAAGATTCTTAGCAACCGAAAGGATCCGAGTGTCGTTATCCCCTAACCGAAAACCGGCTGGCAAAATTTCTGAGTTGGTGTGATTCAGTTCAACTCTCAATACGCCACCTTTATCTCCAAGTGGCAACGGAGCATCTAGGCGTCCATATTTGATTCGCAAGTCATCGAGACTTCGCAGTGCTGAACGGGCAAAGTATCCCAATTCTGGATGGGTGCGCTTAGATTCCAGTTCCGTAATAACGACAACTGGAATTACTACTTCGTGTTCATCAAATCGAAACAGGGCACTCGGGTCAGAAAGCAAGACGCTGGTATCCAAAACATACGTGCGCTTTTGAGTGTTCGATTCGGTCACGAGCTCACCCCAGATTTTCAGATTTATCCTTGGGAAGGCTCGGAATTGCCCGATACGAACGACGGTATTCCTGCAGTCGATATTGCTTGGTCAGACACGCCGTATCAAAGAGTTGCTAATGGGTTAATTTCTTAAGAATTACGCGGATGTAGGGGTGACATTAGACATCTACTAATCTTGGGCGCATGGGAAGAATTCGCACTCTAGTGGGCGACGTTGCATATGACTTGTATGGTCATCGGCTCACTTCCTCACTTCCTCACGATCAGCTCCCCGCTCACGTTGGTGTCATTTTGGATGGCAATCGGCGCTGGGCAGCCGAAATGGGTTCACCAAGTGCTCATGGACATCGCGCGGGTGGCGAGAAGATAACTGAGTTTCTCGGTTGGTGCGAAGAGCTTGGGGTCGAAGTAGTTACTCTCTGGCTGCTTTCGACCGACAACTTACTTCGCGAGCCAACTGAGTTGGATGCATTGCTAGAAATCATCGAAGATACCGTGACCGCTTTAGGCGACACAGGTAGGTGGCAGATTCATCCAGTAGGTGCACTCGAGCTGCTCCCCAAGAGAACTACGGATTTACTGAATAGAACAAAACTTGCCACCGAAAATGTGCCCGGGCTTCTCGTTAATGTCGCTATTGGATATGGTGGCCGACAAGAAGTTGTTGATGCGGTTCGATCGTTACTGCTTGAAGAGTCCAAAGCGGGCCAGTCACTTGATGAAGTTGCATCAAAAATCGACATTGAGCATATAGCGGCGCATCTTTACACCAAAGGTCAACCAGATCCAGATCTAGTGATTAGAACTTCCGGCGAACAAAGATTGAGTGGCTTCTTGTTGTGGCAAAGCGCCCACTCTGAGTTCTATTTTTGTGAAGCTTACTGGCCTAACTTTCGCAAAATTGATTTCTTGAGAGCTGTACGTTCCTATGCAGCGCGAAATCGAAGATTCGGTATTTAGTTAAAAACCCCTATTGAGTTTTTTAGTGTCTGTAAATCTGTAGTTGGTGCATCACATACGAAACCACGGCACACATAGGCAGTTGATTTACCTTCAAGAACTTTTCGATCTTTG
>JBILBY010000191.1:0-3276 GCA_044353415.1 Candidatus Nanopelagicales bacterium
AGCAGATCAAGAGCCAGCGAAATCTCCAGATCATTCAACCGCAGGTTAAAGAGATCCAAAAGAAGTACCAGGGTGATCGGGAACGTCAGTCCCAAGAGCTAATGAAGCTCTATAAGGAAACTGGAACCAACCCACTTTCCAGCTGTCTGCCAATCTTGGCGCAAGCCCCAATCTTCTATGCCTTGTTCGTCGTACTGCAAGGCATCGCAATGAGTCAGCCGAAGGGTGTGCTAACTGATGAGCTAGTTGAGTCAGCTAGAAATGCAACCATCCTTGGCGCTCCGATTTATGGCACGTTCATGAACCGAGCCGAAACTGCAAACCCAAGCGCAACTTTCTGGGTCACGCTAATTTTGATTTTCTTGATGACACTTACTTCATTCCTAACTCAGCGCCAATTGATTGTTAAGAACACCGCACCTGACAACCCAATGGTGCAACAGCAAAAGATTTTGCTTTATGTATTCCCGATCATTTTTGCTGTCACCGGCATCAATTTCCCAGTCGGTGTATTGCTCTACTGGTTCACCACAAACCTTTGGACTATGGGACAACAGTTCTATGTCATCCGAAATAGCCCGCAACCAGGCACCCCAGCTTTTGATGCTTTAGAAGCCAGAAAATCCGCAAAAAAGTCTAAGAAGAACCCACAACCAGAGCCTGAAATCGAGCCGACTCCAGAAGCTAAAGTCACTCGCCAGCAACCAAAAAAGAAGCCTAAAAAGAAGCGCAAATAGTTTCACGTGAAACTAAGCAACTAATCGATCTAGTTACCCAAACTAAATTTCCAACACAGAAAGGCCAAACAAAATGGCTGAAAAACTCTCACTACTTGAGCAAGAAGGCGAAATCGCCGCAGATTACTTAGAAGGTCTATTAGACATTGCAGACCTAGATGGCGACATCGACATGGACGTTGAAAATGATCGCGCAACCGTAAGCATTGTTGGCGCTGACCTAGCCCAACTTGTTGGTAAAAAAGGTGAAGTTCTTGACGCAATTCAGGAGCTAACTCGTCTTGCGGTAACTCGCGAAACTGGCGAACGATCCCGATTAATGCTGGATATCTCAGGTCATCGCGCTGGAGTTAAGGCCAAGCTAATTGAGGTGGCAAAGGAAGCTGCTGCTAAAGCAATTGAAACTGGCGAAGAAGTTGAACTAAAGCCAATGAACGCTTTTGAGCGCAAAGTAGTCCATGACGCAGTTGGCGAAGCCGGCGCATCCAGCATTTCCAAGGGCGAAGAACCAAAGCGTCGAATCGTAGTACTTCCGGCCTAGTTGCACGTTTCACGTGAAACATCTATCGAAAGACTAATTCAGTGAAAGAAATCACCGAGGTTTACCCAGATGCTGCGGAAAACCTTGCCCGATTCGCGCACTGGTTAGCCGGAGCAGGTGTGGAACGTGGCTTTTTAGGGCCGCGAGAAGTAGATCGAATTTGGGATCGCCACATTGCAAACTGCGCAGTTGTTGAAGAACTTATTCCTGCCAATTCAAAGGTTTTCGACATCGGTAGCGGGGCTGGCTTGCCTGGTTTAGTTCTAGCGATAGTTAGACCAGACATCACAATGGGTTTGATTGAACCATTAATGCGCCGGTCTGAATTCCTAAAGGAAGTTGTCACAGACCTTGGTTTAACTGAACAAGTATCAGTTATTCGAGGCCGAGCCGAGGAACTTAAAGGCCACACTGCGCCCGTGGTTACTGCCCGGGCCGTTGCCCCACTTGGGAAACTGCTTACCTGGTCATTGCCATTAACCACCAAAGGTGGACAGATTTTGGCCATGAAGGGCAGCTCAGCGGCAACTGAAATCACTGATGCCAAGGAAATCCTTAAGGGCCGCAAGGCAGAAATCGTACTTTGTGGCGAAGGCGTCGTGGATCCACAGACCACCGTCGTACGGGTGACCACCTAACATAAGCGTCAGGCATTTGCCCTACGCTTAAGACTCAAGTTAGTAATACTGGGGTTAAGAAATTAGGTTGGCAAAATGGCTTACGCCGATGAAGAAGACACACCTTTAGCTGCTGCTGCAGCCGCGGCAGTCTACGTTCGACGTGGACTTAAAGGCACTTTCGCCAAGCCAAAACAAACCCGGATCATCACTATTGCTAACCAAAAAGGTGGGGTAGGAAAAACTACATCCGCAGTAAATCTGGCCGCATCTATGGCACTTGCCGGCTTGAACGTTCTAGTGATTGACCTTGATCCACAAGGAAATGCCAGTACTGCCTTTGGAATCGACCACTATGAAGATGCCAGTGGATCCTTTGATGTTTTGCTAGATGGCGAAGCAATTGCCGACATGATGAGCGCCGCCGAAGGCTTTGATTCCTTGTGGGTATTGCCAGCAACGCTGGACCTAGCCGGGGCAGACATTGAACTTATTTCGACTGTGGATGAGGCCAAACGGCCATTCCTGCTAAAGCAAGCCCTGGCCGATTTCTTGGCTGATCATGAAATGGACTACGTATTCATAGATTGTCCGCCCAGCCTAGGAATGCTGACCATTAATGCCTTAGCTGCGGTTAAAGAGGTTTTGATCCCAATCCAGTGCGAGTTCTACGCCCTCGAAGGTGTTCAGCAACTACTTCGGACCATTGAATTCGCCAAAGAACGACTAAATCCAGAACTAGAAGTCAGCACTATTTTGCTTACTATGTATAACTCCACAACCAACCTTTCCGCCTCAGTTGTTGAGGAAGTTCGAAACTACTTTGGCAAAAAAGTCCTAGAAACCGTAATTCCAAGATCGATTTATGTCGCCGAAGCCCCTTCATTTGGGCAATCAGTAATGACATATGACCCAGGATCAACTGGGGCAGTGGCTTATCTAGCTGCCGCCCGCGAAATCACCGAACGTAAGCAGAAGGGTTAATGAAATGGCAAAACGACAAAGCCTAGGCCGTGGCTTAGGAGCCCTGATCCCAGATGTTTCACGTGAAACTACGACCGCAAAGCCAAAAGGCGGCACTGGCGCCAAACCAGCAAAGAAAACTGCCGGGGTAGCACCGAAAAAAGCAGTGCCAGCAAGTAAATCCACTGCTAAACCAGGCGCGAAAGCAAAAGCAGCGCCTAAGTCGACAGCGCCAGCGACGCAAACCACCAGTCAAGCCCCAGCCGTGATCGCCGGGCTTACTTTCGCTGAACTTCCAATCCGATCCATAGTTCCAAATGCGCAACAACCACGCCAAGTTTTTGATGATGAAGCCCTAGCTGAGCTAGTTCACTCGATCCAAGAAGTTGGCTTAATGCAGCCAATCGTGGTGCGCCCA
>JBILBY010000133.1:0-3273 GCA_044353415.1 Candidatus Nanopelagicales bacterium
TAGCACCCAACGCAATTGTCGTAGAACCAGATCACGAGAAGTATTCCGAAGTTTCGGAAAATGTGATGGCTATCTTTGAATCGATAACTCCATTGGTCCAGCCACTTTCAGTTGACGAAGCCTTTCTAGATATCTCTGGCGCGCAAAAACTTATGGGAACTCCAAGTCAGATTGGCGAAGTGATTAGAGCGCGGGTAAGTGACGAGCAGGGGATAACTTGTTCAGTCGGCGTAGCTTCAACCATGTTTGTAGCAAAGCTTGCAACTAACTTTGCAAAACCTGATGGCTTACATGTTGTACCTGCTGACAAAGTAATCGAGTTTTTACACCCACTACCAATTGGGGCACTTTGGGGCGTCGGCGAAAAAACTGCAGAACAACTCTCTCGACTCGGGTTAGTCAACGTTTCAGACATTGCGAACACTCCAGTTAAAACTTTGGCACGAGTCGTTGGCCAAGCGGCAGCCGAGCATCTCTACGAATTATCTTGGGGGCGAGACCCACGAACAGTTACACCAAACCAGGCTGAAAAAAGTATTGGTGCGGAACGGACTTTTGAATCAGATATTGATGATCCAGAAGAAATCCTGGCCCAGATTCTGGATCTGAGTAACAAAGTCGCAAAACGGTTGCGCGCAGCTAACTACTTTTCTCGCACCATCACAATCAAAGTCAGATTCGCAGACTTCACTTCAGTAACTCGAAGTAAGTCTCTGCCGTCATCAACTGACTTAGCAACTGATATTTACGCGACCAGTAAAAGCCTGTTTGAAGCCATGCATTTACAGCGAGCTCGAATTCGGTTAGTTGGAGTGCGGGCTACCGGACTAGTTCCAACCAGCGAATCCTCGGTTCAATTAGAGTTCTCAAATCGAGATTCAGGTTGGCGGGAGGCCGAAGAAGCCATGGATCAGGTCTCGTTGAAGTTTGGGAACTCCGCGGTGAAACCAGCCCGATTAATCAAGCCAGAATCCTAGGATTTTGCCTCAGAATTCATAAGATTTAGCCAAGATCGGCCAAATCGGGCATTAAAGTTTCGAAAACTTCAAACCAGACGTAGTCTTAGTTATAGGCACTAGTTGTAAGGGGGCGCACATGGCACTATCAGATCGCGAGCAGCAACTGCTCGAACAAATGGAGCGCGCTTTAGCTAGCGAAGACCCAAGATTTGCCTCGGCCCTAGGTGGGTCAATGACTAATCGAATTGCCACCAAGAGCATTGGAATTGCTGTACTCGGAGTAGTCGTTGGAATTGGTAGCCTGCTAGCTGCTGTATCCCTATCTATCCCAGCACTTGGAGTAGTTGGTTTCTTGGCAATTGTGTCCGGTTTTTACTTCGCAAATTTGGGCGCGAAATCCAGCCCAGCAGCAGGAAAGCCAGGAACCGCAAGTAAGACTTCAACATCTGGCGGATTCATGCAAGGTCTAGAAGATCGCTGGGACCGTCGCCAAGACAACGGGTAAGTAAGCACTCAAGTTCGGGTTAGGGCATTATTTAGTTATGACTATTCACAAAGCTGACATTGGAAATTTCGCCGAAGATTTTATTGTTGGAGACGTATACCAACATCCGCTAGGTCGCACAATCACTGAAGCTGATTCAACCTGGTTTACCTTGCTAACCGTTAACACAAACCAGAATCACTTCAATGAGCACTATGCCCAGATGAATCCAATTGCTGAAGGCCGCATCATTGTGAACTCTGGCTTCACCGTCGCACTTGTGCTTGGTATGTCAGTTCTTGATATGAGTCAGCATGCAGTTGCCAACCTTGGTTGGACAGACATCAAACTAACTGCGCCAGTTTATGTTGGCGATACTTTGTACGCCGAAAGCAAAGTGCTTGAAATGCGCAGCTCATCTTCACGTCCAGACTTTGGAATCTTGACCATGCGCACTCGTGGAATCAATCAAGATGGCACCGAAGTTATGTCATGGGTTCGCTCAGTTATGATTCCAAAGCGCTCATCGGGAATTGGTCAGAACTATTTCCCAGAGGCCAACACCGGTCCGATCGAATAAAGTTTGCGTAGATTATTTGGATTTATCGTTACGGTTGGGGCTCTTGCCTTAGCTGGACTTGTTGGATTTTCATTAGTTAATTCGTGGTTGAATCCAGAGCCATTAACTATTGAAAATGTTGATGGCCGACCTGTTATTACAGCCACCCAACCGGCATTGACGCCATTTAGTTTTGAACTCGACAACAGTGGATATGACATCAGTTATCCGCAATGCAAAGGTGAGTTACCAAGCAAGTTTGTGGGTTACGCAATTATTGGCCTGAATGGTGGCAAGCCATTTAGTGAAAACAAATGCTTTCAAAAACAATGGGATTGGGCACTAGCTAAAGATGCCGTTGCCGTTTACATAAACACGGCTGACCCGGGTGACGAATCCCCAGTTCGCTATGGAAAGAAAATCGCGAAAGACACATTGAAGCGGTTGAATAAACACGACATCAAGACTGGTACGCCAGTTTGGTTAGATGTGGAAACTTACAACACTTGGAGTGGTGCTGACCGCGCAGTTCAGGTGCTGACTGAGCTCGCAATTGATTTAACGGCTGCAGGTTATCCAGTTGGAATTTACGCACCACCGGTGCACTGGTTTGAAATCACTGGGAATGCCAACGTTGGAATGCCACTTTGGCTAGCCATTGGTCCCTACCCCGATGTGGAAAGCGGGGTAGCAGCAGCCAAAGCAGCCTGTAACGAAAATGCTTTTGGTGGCAAAGCACCTGACATGGTTCAGTTTGTGGCAACCGTTGATGGCGTAGCTCTAGATCGAAACATTATTTGCACCAGTCCAGTTGGACTAGTTGCCCCAACTAGGTAGTAGTTGCCTCATAAGTATCGTCATCTGGATATGGGAACCATTCCGGATCAGCTTCAGCGGTGGGGGCGATCATCACCATCTTTGAGTTTCGGAATAACTCAAGTCCCTCGGCGCCTAACTCACGTCCGGTACCAGTAAGTTTCCTGCCACCAAATGGAATTGCATCATTATCGTTAAGGGGAGTATTAACCCAGACAATTCCGGTTTCGATTTCGTTTACTGCTCGAAAGGTTTCCTCTAAATCATTTGTGTAAATGTTGGCGCCGAGTCCTAGTTCAGAATCATTTGCAAAATCGATTGCTTGATCAAGGCTAGTTACTTTGCAAATAGGAGCAAGTGGTCCAAAGCATTCGCCATGCATAACATCCATGTCATGAGTTGTCTTTAGAACTGTGGGTTCATAGAACCAACCGGTCGTGCGGCCTGCTGATCTG
>JBILBY010000134.1:0-3270 GCA_044353415.1 Candidatus Nanopelagicales bacterium
TGGTGCGCGCTTGTGTATTGGTAAGGAGATGGCAAGACTCGAAGGATCACAAATTCTTGCTCACATCTCAACTACTTGGAACATTGAAGCCGTGCACACTTCGCAAGTTCCGATTGACGCTTCCGTAACTTTGCGGCCAGTGGCTGGGATGCCAGTACGAATCTCGCGCTTAGTTGAGTAAGTCTAAAACTTGATCATGCAGTAAGGCATTTGTGGTAATTGCATGTCCAGCCTGCATTGCGGTTTGACCTTTTATTCCTGTTACCTTGCAGCCGGCTGCATTAGCAACCGCAATAAACGCTGCCATGTCATAGTTTTGCAATTCTGGTTCGATTGCGATGTCGACTGCACCTTCGGCAACGAGCAGGTGTGACCAAAAGTCGCCATAGCCTCTGGTGCGCCAAACTGCGTTCGTAATCTTTGTCAGTGAATCTTTGCCAAGTAAATCCCATCCGATTGGATCTGAATAAGAGAATGAGGCATCACTTAGCGATTGCACTTTTGAAGGTGAAATCTTTCGTACTGAACCATCAACATCTTTAGTAAATGCCCCATCTTCAGGACTGGCCCACCAGCGCCTTCCCATGGCAGGCGCAGATACCACGCCAACAACTGGTTCACCATCAATTGCAAGTGCGATTAGCGTTCCCCAAACTGGAACACCGCGAACATAATTCTTAGTCGCATCAATGGGGTCAATAATCCAGGTTCGAGATGCGGCTTCATTGGTATTTGGAAACTCTTCACCAATCACGCCGTCACCAGGACGCTTGCTGGCTAGTTGTTCACGCAGTGAAGTTTCAACTGCGCGATCAGCTTCAGTGACTGGAGTGAAATCGGGCTTTGTTTCAACGCTTAGATCAAGAGCTCGGTAGCGAGACATAGACAGCTGATCTGCCACGTCCGCCATTTCTAATGCCAATTCAAGATCTGAGTTCATGACTTTACGCTACTGGCATATTGTTGAGGACAGAAATTTGACGCTCTAGCTTGAAGGCGTTTGGAGCGCGAACAAAAGCCTTCGAAGTGAGGTTAAGCGGCCGTCACCAGCACTTCCTGCATGATTTTGACTAACCCACTCATCGAGTGCACAGTCCGGTGGTGACTGGCCAACCGAGTTCACGTGTGTGCATGCTCGTGGGCATTCGCTAGCACCGTCAACTAATTCTGGAAACGATTCAATAATGTCTTCGGGTTTTACATGTGCCAGGCCAAACGATCGAAGTCCCGGGGTATCAATGACCCAACCTGAATCATTTGGCAGGGGAATGGCGCGAGCTGAAGTTGAAGTGTGCTTTCCTCGACCGGTCACATCGTTTACTTCACCAGTAGTTCGTAGCGCGTCAGGCACCAGGGAGTTCACTAATGTGGATTTGCCAACACCTGAGTGGCCGAGAAACACGGTCGTTCTTCCAGATAGCGCAGCTCTAACTTCAGAAATTCCAGCGCCAGTATGCTGATTTACTTCAATGTGTCGCAAGTCCATTCCGGAGTAGTTATCGAGAATCGCTTGTGGGGATCCCAAGTCGACTTTGGTGATGATTAAAAGTGGTTCAAGTCCAGCTTCGAATGCAGCCACGAGCGCACGATCAATCAAGCCAATTCGTGGCTCTGGATTGGCGGCCGCAGTAACAATTGCCATTTGATCAGCGTTGGCGACGATCACTCGTTCAACTGGATCACTGTCATCAGCAGTTCGAGTTAAAACCGTTTCTCTTTCAATGATTTCAACTAACCGCGCCAAGGTATCAATAGCGCCGGAAAGGTCACCAACTAGGCGAACACGGTCGCCAATGACTACGCCTTTGCGGCCAAGCTCACGTGCCTTAACTGTGGTTACTTGTACTTGATTTTCAAATAGTTCGCCGGCAGGCACAAGACATGTGATTCGCCCGCGATCTACTCCGATTACTTGACCGACTTCCGCTTTTGAAAAATCTGGTCGATCTTTAGTTCGACGCCTGGAATTACCTCGGGTAGGTCTACCCGAGATTGAATCTTCGTCGAATTGACTCACGCGTTAACCATCTCTTGCCACATGTTTGGAAAGTTCGGCAGGGTCTTGCTGGTTGTTGCGATATCTTCAATCACTAAATCTGCTACAGCTAGCCCCAGTACGGCGCCAGCCATTGCCATGCGATGGTCGGAGTAAGTTGCGAACTTACCGCCATGCAGCTTTGCCGGTTCGATGTGTATTCCATCAGCAGTTTCCGTTGCCTTGCCACCAAGTTTGTTGATTTCGGTAACTAGTGCAGCCAATCGATCAGTCTCATGACCACGTAAGTGTGCAATGCCTCGCAAGGTAGACGGGCCAGTTGCCAGCGCGCATAACGCGGCAATAACTGGAGTTAACTCACCAACATCATGTAAGTCAACATCAATGCCGTTGATTTGCGATCCGCCGGTAACTACTAAATCACTTCCATCCCGAGAAACAGTTGCACCCAGTTTTGGTAGAAGCTTTACAAGCGCGTCACCGGCCTGCGTTGTTTGTGTTGGCCAATCTGGAATCGCGACTGATCCGCCACAAACAAGTGCAGCTGCGAGAAATGGCGCAGCATTAGATAAGTCCGGTTCCACAGTTACATTAAATGAACGCGGCACGCCAGGATGGACAGTCCATGTGGCATTGGTCGAATCCTTGATGTCGACATCGACTCGAATTCCCAGTTCTCGCAAAACTTCAACAGACATATCTATGTGTGGCATTGACGGCAATGCTGATCCCGAGTGAATTACTGAAACCCCAGCGTCATATCTGCAGCCAGCAAGTAGTAACGCACTAACAAACTGGGAAGATTCGGAAGCATCAATAGTTACGGAACCACCAGCAACGAAACCTTTGCCAACAACAGTAAATGGCAAAGTTCCGCGATCATCATCGTTGATCTCAACATCCAAGCCACGTAGGGCGGAAATGATTTGCTTCATTGGTCGAACTCGAGCGTGTGGATCACCATCGAATCTAATGTTGCCTGAACTCAGTGCGGCCACTGGCGGCACAAATCTCATGACGGTTCCGGCTAGTCCACAATCAACTTGTGTTGCGTCAGATGTCGTGCCTGGAGTAATAACGAATGCCTCGTCTTGAATTTCTACGGAACTACCAAGTGCGGAAAGCGCCTGCGCCATCAAAAGGGTGTCGCGCGCTTGGAGCGGATGATTGATTCGGCATTCACCGCCAGAAAGTGCGGCCATTATTAACCAGCGGTTAGTTAAGGACTTTGATCCAGGAATGCGAACGCGCGCGGCTATTGGGCTAGTCCGGTT
>JBILBY010000135.1:0-3225 GCA_044353415.1 Candidatus Nanopelagicales bacterium
AGTCTCTGGAGTTCGGGTATTTGATGACTATGCCCACCACCCAACCGAAATTGATGCAGTGCTACGCGCCGCCAGAACCGTAGTTGGTAGCGGTCGGGTACTTGCGGCATTTCAAGCACATCACTACTACCGCACCGCACTATTTTCTAAGGAATTTGGTCAAGCCCTAGGCCTTGCAGATTTCGTAGTGGTTCTAGAAGTGTTTGCCCCAGGTGAAGTGCCGATTCCTGGCGCATCAGGCAGCACCATGGCTAACAACGTTCCTTTACCAGCCGAGCAAGTTGTATTCGAACCATCGTGGTCAAAAGTTCCTGCTCATCTAGTTGAGCACGCAAAGCCTGGCGACATCGTGCTAACACTTGGCGCTGGCGACATTGGCATGATGTGTCCAGAAATTCTCACTCTGCTGGAAACAAAGTAATGTCTCAAACGGTTCGCTCGGCTAATCCAAAAAAGAAGCGGAAATCAAAAACGCCTTGGCTGATTTGGCTACTTGTTATTCTCAGCGCCGTTGCTTGGTGGAGTTTGTATCAATCAAAGTGGTTTATTGCGCAAGAAGTAACAATTACTGGAAATTCAAGACTTACAGTTGAGCAGATTTCGGCCGCAGCAGCGGTGCCAATCGGCAACTCATTAATGTCGATCAATCCCGGAGCGATTTCTGAACAGCTTCAAGCCTTGCCTGAAATCAAAGTTGTCACAGTCGAGCGGGGATGGCCGCACGCGATTTTGATAACCGTGACTGAGCGAACTCCGATAGCGGTGGCAGCAACCGTAAGTGGCTTTAACTTGATCGACTCCGAAGGAATGAATGCCGGGGTTGTCGCAGCACCACCCGCCGGACTTCTGGTGATTTCTGCGCAGCCAGACAGCCCAGCCATGACTAATGCGATCCAGGCATTAGCCGCTATCCCAGCTGAGTGGGCGATCACAGGCTTAAGTGCACCAACGCAAGACAGTGTCGTAGCAACTCTGGGTAGTGGAGTGGTAATCACTTTGGGATCTGGCGAGCGCGCTGCCGACAAGGTAGAAGTAGCCCAAGCCTTGATAGAAAAGGGGTACACCGTAATTAACGTCAGTGCTCCGGATGCACCCACTATTAAATAGGCACTAGTTAAGTAAGTAAGCGTAAGCAGCCAAGAAAATATAGTTTGTGCTGATCTCGACACGCCAAGCGTCAATCACAGTATTCATTAAGGTTTAGCCGTAACTTATACCTGCCCAAAGGTGGGAAATCTTTAACGCTCTAGAAGAGGTTGAGACTTTACTACTTAGGCACTTAAAAGCTTGTCTAGAAAGGCAAACACCATGGCCGCACCACAGAACTACTTAGCAGTTATCAAAGTTGTAGGCATTGGCGGCGGTGGCGTAAACGCCATCAATCGCATGATCGAAGCCGGCCTTAAGGGTGTTGAGTTCGTAGCTATTAATACTGACGCGCAAGCGCTGTTAATGAGTGACGCTGACGTCAAATTAGATATCGGTCGTGACCTAACTCGTGGACTTGGCGCTGGCGCTGACCCTGAAGTTGGTCGCCAGGCTGCGGAGGATCACCGCGAGGAAATCGAAGAAGTTTTACGTGGCGCAGATATGGTTTTCGTTACTGCAGGCGAAGGTGGCGGAACCGGAACCGGTGGCGCTCCAATTGTTGCCAAGATCGCTCGCGACATGGGCGCACTAACTATCGGTGTAGTAACTCGTCCATTCAGTTTCGAAGGCAAGCGCCGTTCCTCCCAAGCAGACGAAGGTGTCGATTCACTTCGTACTGAAGTAGATACATTGATCGTTATTCCAAATGATCGCCTACTCGAACTTGCTGACAACGGCATCAGTGTGATTGATGCCTTCCGTCATGCTGACTCTGTTTTGTTACAGGGCGTAAGTGGTATTACTGATTTGATTACAACGCCAGGGCTAATCAACCTTGACTATGCGGATGTGCGCAGCGTTATGAAAGATGCTGGTAGTGCGCTTATGGGTATTGGTTCAGCTCGTGGTGCTGACCGCGCAATCGAAGCAGCGCGTCAAGCGATTTCAAGTCCATTGCTCGAAGCCAGCATTGAAGGTGCCCGCGGCGTACTTATGTCCATTGCCGGTGGCAGCGACTTAGGTTTGTTTGAAATCAACGAAGCAGCTCGTATGGTGCAAAGCGCAGTTCATCCAGATGCAAACATCATCTTCGGTGCGGTAATTGATGACACTCAAGGCGATCAGGTTAAGGTCACTGTTATCGCAGCTGGTTTTGATGGCGGAGCCCCACCGTCAAACCGTTCCACTTCACCAATGTCTAAGAAAGTTTTAGACGAGACACCGCTAGCAGCAGCAGTAGCAGTTGATTTAGCCCGTGATGGAGAAGCGCCATCAATCCCAGTAACGCCGGATTCATTTTCTGATGGTGCCTTTGGCTCAGCTGCGGTTGCAGACGAAGATGACAATTTCGAGAACCTATTTGGTGATGCCCCGGCTAGCTCGGGTCATGGCGACGTCGACAACGACGGCGAAGATGATGGCGACCTCGACGTTCCTGATTTTCTTCGCTAGCGAAAACATTTCAAAATGAATTCGCCGGTCTTTGGCCGCGTTTCAATTGAAGGCATTCAAGCAGTTGCATTAAGTCGCATTGGTGGCACAAGTCTGGCGCCGTTTGATTCGCTTAACCTTGCCTCGTACGTGGGGGACTCGGCGGAAAACGTTTCTGCGAACCTGACAATTGCCAAAGGCTTAGTTTCAGCAAGTGAAATATCGGTCATGAATGCCGATCATGGAAACACGGTTCATGTAGTGAGTGACCCAGGTGTCGCACAACCTGGTGATGGCTTGATTACAAAGCAAACCGATCTAGCTTTAGTTGCTTTGGCAGCAGATTGCGCTCCTTTTGGACTGGTTGATCCAGTCAACGGTGCGATTGCAGTTGGTCACGCAGGCTGGCGCGGAGTTTTAGCAAATGTCATGCAAGCGCTACTGGATGAGTTTGTTGCCAGTGGCGCGCAACTTAAACATACTCAAGCCATTATTGGTCCGGCCATCTGTGCCAAGTGTTATGAAGTGCCTGCGCAAAGAGTCGAGCAGTTTAGAGATGTTCGCCCTGAAGCAATTGCATCTCCTAGGAACCTAGACCTGACTGCGGGCGTTAAGTCAGTGCTGGCAACCCAAGTAACAAAAATCCATGAAATTTCTGGCTGCACTTTAGAAATTTCCGACCTGTTTTCATATCGTCGTGCCGCA
>JBILBY010000136.1:0-3222 GCA_044353415.1 Candidatus Nanopelagicales bacterium
TGTGCTTGGCGCGAAGTTCTGGGTTAGTTACGCCAAGACCAGGAGCTTCAGCAAGTGCCAAAACGGCAACCTTACCTTGGTGCAAGTTGTGATGAACTTCGTAGGCAGCCTGACCGGATTCTTCGAGTGTGAAAGTCTTGGAAAGCGTTGGATGCACAAGTCCCTTGGCGATCAAGCGATTGGCTTCGTAGGCTTCGCGGTAGTTCGCAAAGTGTGAACCAACAATGCTCTTGAGGTTCATCCATAAGTAACGATTGTCGTATTCGTGCATGAAACCACTTGTGGAAGCGCAAGTTACGATCGTGCCACCTTTACGTGCCACATAAACGCTGGCACCAAAAGTTTCTCGGCCTGGATGTTCAAACACGATGTCAGCATCGTCGCCGCCAGTAAGTTCGCGAATCTTGTTGCCTAGACGCTTCCATTCCTTTGGATCTTGCGTAGCATCGTCTTTCCAGAACTTGTATTTTTCAACGCTTCGGTCGATTACTAACTCAGCGCCCATCTTGCGGCAGATCTCAGCTTTTTCTGGAGAAGAAACCACGCAAACCGGAATCGCGCCACCGTTTAATGCGTATTGCGTTGCATAAGATCCAAGGCCACCTGTTGCGCCCCAAATCAAAACCACATCGCCTTGCTTCATTCCAGCACCATTGCGCGAAACTAATTGACGATACGCAGTTGAGTTAACAAGTCCTGGTGTTGCAGCTTCTTCCCAAGTTAAATGTTCTGGCTTTGGCAGCAATTGGTTAGCTTTAACGATTGCAAATTCAGCAAGACCACCGAAGTTCGTTTCAAAACCCCAAATGCGCTGTTCTGGATCCAGCATGGTGTCGTTGTGACCAAGTGGTGATTCAAGCTCAACACTTAGGCAATGCGCCACGATCCGATCCCCTGGCTTCCAAGTGTTAACACCTGGGCCAACCCGAAGCACAACGCCAGAGGCATCGCTTCCGATGATGTGATACGGCAAGTCATGGCGCTTCGCGTCTTCATGAGTCTTGCCATAGCGCTCAAGGAAGCCAAAAGTTGATACTGGTTCGAAAATCGAGGTCCACACTGTGTTGTAGTTAATGCTCGATGCCATCACGGCAATCAAAGCTTCACCAGGTGCTAATTCTGGAAATGGGACTGTATCTATATGTAATGACTTGCGTGGGTCTTTTTCTTTGGTGTTAAGGCCGGCAAACATATCGACTTCGTCTTTGTGAATCGTGACCGCTTTGAAGGAATCAGGAAGTGTTAACCCAGCAAAATCTTGGGCGCTGCCGTATTCAGTAATTGCCGAAACTACGTTTTTCATGACCCATCCCAACGCCGAATCGCCCCAACTGGGCGATTCTCAAGAGTTTCACGGACCGAGGATTTTTGCATCCGTATATTTACTGTATCCAAAGTTGGGTCAGATTGGATCCAATCCGAAAAAAGTGCCTAAATTACGGCGTTTTTGTGCCCACTATTTGGACATATAGCTTTCTGGGTCATACAAAGCCTCATACAAAAGACCGATGTTCTTTCCGTCCTGCGACTCTGGGTCATAAATAGAGTCTTGTGGCCCAGCAACAGATAAAACATAGCCATCAGCGCGAGCAACTTCGGTGCCATACATAGGCGGTTCATTTGGGTTCGCGAGGCCATCAAAGACTGATTCCGGCATGTAATAAACCCCCATCAAGCCTGTTTCTTGGCCTTCATCTGGTGTGTAGATCACATATGAAAAGGATTCAACTCCAGCGGCAAAAGCCTCATCAGCCCACTGCCCCGTCATTGATTCAACGCTTAACTTCGCCTCTAGGCCCGCAGGCGGATGAAAGCTAAAGGGCACAGGATCTAAATCCACCATGCCCGCCTGAGTCAACGAGCACGCAGCTAATACTGCAGTAGCAATCCCTGCAACGAGTGCACGAATGAACTTCATGCCAACATCCTATTTAACCCAGGACGGATATTGCTTGCGCAACAGTTCTAAATGCGTCTGGATTGTTGCCACATCACGCTGCGCAATTTCCTTTGCTTCAGCGAACTTTTCGTTCTGAACTTCGATACTGGCCGCCACTGCTACAGCGATCTCGCCAGCGGTTGCTTTACCCGATGTATCAAGGGCTCGCGCTGGAATTTCATCAGCTGCATCTAACAAAGTGCCTGCCGCCCACATATCCGCAGGTCGAGAAAAAATCACGATCCAGTTAGTTCCCTTACCTGATGCTGAAATTCGAAGCTGGAATCCTTCGCCCGTCCAATCAATGATCTTTGAATAATCAGCACTTCGATTAAACATCTCTCCCACATACGCAATTCCCTGCGAGCTTGCAATAAATCTTCCGCCCTCTTCAACCAGAGTTAACTCATCTACAGCTGGTGTTGAAACCGAAGTTGATTTGCTACTCGAGCGACCAGAGGCTCCAACAAATACTCCTCCAACGGGCACACCAATGAATGGTCGTCCAGATGATCGCGAAGTGCTTTCAGTTACCCGTGGACCTTTACGTGGTTCAACCAATGAAACCCCATCGATTACCAGAAGTTGTTCTTCATTATCGGTTGCCGTATTAAAGTCTGGAAACTCAGAAAGAAGGATCTGATAGTGAGCCAGTTCCTCATCAAGTCTTGCTTGGTAAGTGTGATGCTGAGCAAGCATCAGCTCTAACTCAGCTTGCTTGGCGCGACCCTTAAATAAAAATGACAAACCTGACTGCTTAGTTGCGGCGGCAATTTCCTCTGGGGTAACTGCAGCCGGAGCCGGAATAGAAGGCAAATCTGTTGGCTTTGCTTTCGATCCAGGATTACGAGAGTTCATCACGGCCAGGAAGACACCCCAAACCAGCCAAACCCACCAGCCCAATACTTCAGCTAGCCCAGAAGCCAGAAAGTATGTACCAATGATCAAGAGCCAGAAAGTCGGCCTGGCATACCACGGCTTACGAATCGCAGAGCTCGCCATAACCACTACCCACTTTCAACCAGCCAGAAAATCTAGCGTTGCTATTTAGG
Organism: Candidatus Nanopelagicales bacterium; assembly: GCA_044353415.1. Classification (GTDB taxonomy): domain Bacteria; phylum Actinomycetota; class Actinomycetes; order S36-B12; family UBA5976; genus UBA5976. The sequence continues at coordinate 2,992 of JBILBY010000136.1, forward strand.
ATAACGGCAGGCCCTGACAAGAAATTCGCTCAAAGTAAACGTATTTGACATTATGTGTAATTACACATAACTTAGGAGAGGGTGAAATTGTGGCAAAAACATGGAATGAGTTCTCATCTGCGCGCATCTCAAAGATGTCACGCCAGGATTTGGAGTTTCACGAATTACTTAGCCAGCAATATCAAATTGCCACCCAGATTCTCGACGCTCGCAAGAAGCGCAATCTCACCC
>JBILBY010000012.1:0-10822 GCA_044353415.1 Candidatus Nanopelagicales bacterium
TGAAAAAAATGAAATTCTTTCGGGATACGGTTGGATTTTTCCGCTAGCTAATGGTGAAGTGAATGTTGGCGTTGGAACACTTGCGACTAATAAACGACCAGCTGAAGTAAACCTTCGTGCATTGATGAACACCTACGCTGATCAACAGCGCGAAGACTGGAAACTTTCCGGTGAGATTCGAATGCCTTGGTCTTTCTTGTTGCCAATGGGTGGAGCAGTTTCGGGAATTGCTGGCAAGAACTTTATGTTTATCGGCGATGCAGCCGGATGTGTTAACCCACTTAACGGTGAAGGTATCGATTACGGATTAGAAACTGGTCGACTTGCAGCACAGATGTTAGAAACCGAAACCGATTTCACAGTCGCTTGGCCAGCGGAACTTAGAACTCATTACGGTTACGCATTCTCTATTGCTCGACGCCTTGCTGGATTGCTAACAGTTCCTGGTTTGTTGCCAAAGGCTGGACCAGTTGGAATGCGCTCTCGTACTGTAATGAAACTTGCTTTGCGCGTAATGGGCAATCTTGTAACCGAAGAAGATTCCGACGCCCTTGCCAGAGTTTGGCGAACTGCCGGACGTCTGTCGGTTAAGTTCGACGATCGCGTGCCGTTTCCTGCAGGGGATGTCCGGGTTTAGGGCGAAATGTGGCAAAGTATTAAGTAGTCAAGGCCGCGATAGAAATTTCTATTCGTTGGGAAGAGCCCCGAATTAGTTCGGGGCTCTTCTTTTTTGGCGGAGACGAGAGGAGCCGTCGTTCGCGCTATTCGCGAATAAGGCATTCTGCAGATAGCCACTCCGATTGCAAGTGATCGCGAGCGATCACGCAATCCGCTCCCAAATCCTCACAACTCTTCGCAACAAAAAAGGCCCCACCCATATGGGTGGAGCCATTTTTTGGCGGAGACGAGAGGATTTGAACCTCCGAAGGATTTGACTCCTTACCTCATTAGCAGTGAGGCGCACTCGACCGGACTATGCGACGTCTCCTCGAACCTTTAGATTAACTGGTTTTAAGGCCTTTGGCGAAAATCCGAGTTTGTGCCAATTGCCACTGCCCGCAAAGATTGGGGCATGTCTAAATTCGGTGTTTCTTCGTCAGTAGCCAACCTAAAGCGTGTGGCAGTTCGCCCACCTACTCGTGATGCGGATTACCAAGCGGCGCATTGGCTGGGAGCCCCAGAGCAACTTGATCTTGATGCGCTGCAAGCAGACCATGCAGCGTTCGTTGAATTGCTTCGAGAACTTGGTTGCGAAGTTGATGTCCTTCCAGAAGCACCAGGTCAACCCGATGCTTGCTTTGTTTATGACCCTGCATTCACGACACCAACTGGAGTTATCCAATTACAAGGCGCAAAAGAAGCACGAGTGAAAGAGCCAGCAATGTTAGCTGGCGACATTAACGCACTGGGTATGCCAACTGTTGGAGTTCTAATCGGTGATGCAACAGCAGATGCTGGTGACATGTTTTGGTTAGACAACAAAACAGTTGCAATTGGTCGCACTTACCGAACAAACGAAGCCGGCGAAAAACAACTTCGAGAAATTTTTGCAGCCGAAGGTATTGAAGCAATCGCATTCCACATGCCACATGCCATGGGTCCAGAATATTGCTTGCACCTAATGAGTGTTATTTCTCCAATTCGCGATGACCTAGCTGTTGTTTACGAACGTGAAGCTCCAGTTACTTTGTTGCAAGAACTTGCTAAGCGCGGAATCAAAACTATCTCGGTACCTGACGAAGAATATATGTCGCTGGCTTGCAACGTGTTAGCAGTTCGTCCAGGCGTTGCTGTTATGCCTTCGGGGAATCCAATCACTGCGCAACTGCTTCGCGATGCTGGAGTTGAAGTTCACATTTATAAAGCGGATGTCATCAATCGTGGTGAGGGCGGGCCTACTTGCTTGACTCGTCCGTTATGGAGAGAGTCGTAAGAATCGGTTTGAGAGACTGCAAGTCGCTTACGCAAAACCTTCTACGTCAAAGACCATCCGCGTCATCCCCAAGTCATATTCGGTTTTCCAAGATCTAACGATCGGAAAACCGTTATCGACCGATTCCTGCTCCTGAGCTTTTCCTTTAGAAGTTTTGCGCAATCGACTTTTCTTTTCGCTCGCACATGTACGGGGACCATATCTCCCGAGCCGAAGAACAAAAGAAGGCCCCCGCCGGGGGGCCTTCTTTTTTCTGCGGCGAGGGAGGGATTTGAACCCCCGGAGGCTTTTACACCTCAGACGCTTTCAAGGCGCCCGCATTCGGCCGCTCTGCCACCTCGCCAAAATCGTTAATGAAAACGATCAAATGCAAGGTTACGCGAGAAACGCACAGCAGTGAAACTGGCGCTATGGCGTAGGCTTTTGGCACTAGCGATTCGCTAAACGGGAGTGAAAAATGTCAGTTAAACCAGTTCGCCAAGTAACACCACCGGCATCACGAATTTGGCTAGCTGGATTAGGAGCAACAGCGTTGGCTGCAGGCGCTAATGCGGGTTGGCTGTGGATTTGCGTCAACATCTTTAACTGGGAAATCGTAGTTCCAGAATCTCCTCAGAGCTCTGTATTGATTGATGCATCAGTTTTGCGCGTCACGGTAGCAACAGCCATCGCGGGTGTCTTAGCAACTTTGGTTGCTGTTGGATTAGCCAAACTATTTATTGGTCCCAGAATTTGGTTTTTAGTGATTGGTCTTGGTGGCGGCTTGGCTTCGGTCTATGGCGCACTCACACTTACAGATGTTTCATTCTCAGTTAAGTTTTCCTTGAGCGTGATGCATGTACTAGCAACTTTCCTAGTAGTACTACCAATCGCAGAAGCGCTAAAGATTCGTGATTCTGATCTACATCGCGCAGATCTTAGGTATCACGAACATCTGGAGAGCAAAAATTCCTATGATACAACTTTCATTGCTGGCTCTACTGCTGCCACAACTTCAGCTGCAATCGATACACCGAAAAATCTAAATGACACGATTGTCGCGCCGCTAGATTCACCAACACCAGATGCAAATAGTGCCTCTGATGGTGGCGCTAGTTCTGATTAGAACTCGTTAGCAATTCTTCTTGCTAAGTAAGGTGAGAATTCGCCGTCATACTTTTTGTGAAGTGCAGGAAGTTGCCAATCTTTTCCAGTAACAGTTCCACGACATTCTGGCGTGCCACACCCACAAGTGAATTCGTCATAATCCGAATCATCACAAGTGGCGTAATCAAAAGTAAGTTCTTCGCCGACTGCAATGTCGCGGCGGGCCTTCAAAACTGTGGCGCCCATTAGGCCACAACTTGGTTCACATGAGTGATTGAAGCAATCGCCTGGCTCGCGTGCTTCTTTGGAAACTAAGTATTGATCGTCATCGACTTGAATCGCGCGGTGCTGGCGTTCAAGTTCAAGCGTTGCTAAGACGCTTCTAGGTACGGACCATCCGCCGAAACTGCCAACAGTTTCGCCTTTACTGATCGGCTCGATTGCAAAACTTCCCCAACCTTTATCTCCAGCTGAGCGAGCTTGCGCCTTGGGAGTCAACCAGTTCATGTCCAATGAAGTACCTCATGTCTGTCGATGCATTAGCGATTAAATGCAGAACTGATGCTATCTGGAATTAACCACCAGATACCAAATCCCAGATGAATTTTTGGTGCGCATATTCCTCTAGGCTTAAGTCATGATCGATTTAGCAGCACTGCGCCAAGACCCTGATGCCTTCAAGAAATCTCAGGCTGCCCGCGGTGAATCCGTTGAATTAGTTGATCAAGTTATTACTGCTGATGCTGCTCGGCGCACAGCTTTAGGTGAATTTGAAAGCCTGCGAGCCAACCAAAAGGCCATCGGCACCCAGGTAGCTAAAGCTCAAGGTGATGAAAAGCAAGCACTGTTAGCCGAGACCAAAACACTTTCCGACCAAGTCAAGGCTGCCGAGAATCAGCTACGCGAGATGGACGCAAGTCTGGATGCCCTCGTACTTGGACTTTCTAATGTTGTCGATCCAGCTGCACCGGTTGGTGGCGAAGATGACTTTGTTGTAATCAAAGAAGTGGGAACTAAGCGCGATTTTGCTGCTGAAGGTATTGCGGTTCGCGACCATGTTGAAATAGGCGAACTACTTGGTGCAATTGATATTGAACGCGGCGCAAAAGTAAGTGGCAGTCGTTTCTATTACTTGACTGGCCCTGGCGCAATGTTGGAACTCGCGCTGGTTCAGTTAGCTATGAACACAGCGCAAAAGAATGGTTTCACTCCAATGATTCCGCCAGCACTTGTTAAGCCTGCTGCGATGGAAGGAACTGGTTTCTTAGGCCAAGCTGCGGAAAATGTTTATCGCCTCGAAGCAGATGACATGTATTTAGTTGGAACTGCTGAAGTTCCACTTGCTGCGTATCACATGGACGAAATCCTTGAAGGCGATCTGCCTCGTCGTTACGCTGCGTTCTCACCATGTTTCCGTCGCGAAGCTGGAAGTCACGGTAAAGATACCCGTGGAATTTTCCGAGTGCACTGGTTCGACAAAGTAGAAATGTTCTCGTTCTGCCCAGTTGAGGAAGCTGTTGCTGAACATGAACGCCTATTAGGTTTCGAAGAAGAGTTTTTGCAAGCTCTAGAAATTCCATACCGCGTCATTGATGTTGCAACTGGTGATTTAGGTTCAAGTGCTGCGCGCAAGTTTGATTGCGAAGCTTGGGTGCCATCACAAGAGCGTTATCGCGAAGTTACTTCAACTTCGAATTGCACAACTTTCCAATCACGTCGACTAAAGATTCGTTCCCGTGGCGCTGATGGTGTTGAACCAATTGCAACTTTGAATGGAACACTGTGCGCGATCACAAGAACTATCGTGGCGATTTTTGAGAATCATCAAGAAGCTGATGGCTCAGTCCGAATTCCAAAAGCCCTTCAGCCATATCTAGGTGGAGCATCTCACTTCAATTTGAAGTAACAATATCCAATAAGAAAACCCCCGCTGAATTCAGCGGGGGTTTTCTTATTTATAAATTACTTAGACACCAGCAACCTGAGGCAGGTTAGCTAGGCCAGCAGCAAGACGTTCTTCTGAGAAGTCTTCATCAACCATGCGACCGCCAAGGTATGCATCGTAGGCAGCAAGGTCGAAGTGACCATGTCCACAAAGTGCAGTCAAGATAACGGTTTCTTCGCCAGTTTCCTTAGCCTTCAAAGCTTCCTGAATTGCAATGGCAATTGCATGTGTTGGCTCTGGCGCAGGCACGATGCCTTCGGTGCGGGCAAACTGAACTGCAGCACTGAAGCATTCGGTCTGAGCAACAGCTTGAGCATCCATCAAACCAAGCTCGTAGATGTGCGAAATCAACGGAGCCATACCGTGGTAACGCAAACCACCAGCGTGAATTGGATCTGGAATGAAGTCCTTACCAAGAGTGTGCATCTTCATAAGTGGTGTCATACCTGCAGTGTCACCAAAGTCGTAAGCGTAAGTGCCACGAGTAAGTGATGGACATGATGCTGGTTCGGCAGCCAAGATACGCGGACTGATTTTGCCTGCCATCTTTTCGCGAAGGAATGGGAAGGCAAGTCCACCGAAGTTAGATCCACCACCGGTGCAGCCAACAATCAGAGTTGGTGAGTCACCGGCCTTTGCCATTTGCAGTAATGCTTCTTCACCAATGATGGTCTGATGCATCAGCACGTGATTCAAAACTGAACCAAGTGCGTAACGAGTTTGTGGATCCTTAACAGCAACTTCAACGGCTTCAGAAATTGCAATACCAAGTGAACCATTTAGGTTCTTTGGATCGGAAGCCAGCATGCGGCCAACTTCTGTTAACTGTGAAGGTGAACGATGAACAGTGCCACCGAAAGCTTCGATCATTAATTTACGGAATGGCTTGGCATCAAATGACGCGCCAACTTGGAATACTTCACATTCCATGTCGTAAAGCGCACAAGCAAATGCAAGCGCAGTTCCCCATTGACCCGCACCAGTTTCAGTAACAAGTTTCTTGATGCCGTCTTGTGCGTTGTAGTAAGCCTGTGGCACAGCAGTGTTTGGCTTATGTGAACCAGCAGGTGAAACACCTTCGTACTTGTAATAGATACGAGCTGGTGTACCAAGTGCTTTTTCAAGTCGGTGTGCCCGGAACAACGGGCTTGGTCGCCATTGACGGTAAACGTCTAGAACGCCGCCGGGGATATCTATGTATCGCTCCTGGCTGACTTCTTGCATGATCAATTCCATTGGGAATAGCGGCGCGAAATCTTCTGGCCCAGCTGGCTGATGAGTTCCTGGATGTAGTGCTGGCGGTGGTGGTGCTGGCAGATCCGGAACGATGTTGTACCACTGGGTAGGCATCTCGTCTTCGGTCAAGGTGTATTTGTGGGTGCGAACTTCGTCGCTGATCTTGGCCATGATGCTCCTTTATGAAAAGCCCGTAGGGTTGGGGTACGGGTAGTTGAAAACTCTAGCGAGTTTTGGGCCCATCTGACTAGGTCAAATATCAGGGAAGTTGGTAACGATTGTGACGCGGTTAATTGCCAGCGATCTAGACGGCACCTTCCTGCAAACTGGAGGCACGGTTTCCCCAGAAAACGTTGCAGCCATTGCCCGGGCCCATGCCAGCGGCCTAGAAACCATGTTCGTTACGGGTCGTCCATCCCGCTGGATGCGACAGATCCCAGACATGACTGGCCATGAAGGTCTGGCCTTGGTCTGCAATGGCGCATTGCTGATGGATCTAAAGACTCAGGAAACTATTTACGCCGATCTAATGACCAGCGATTCAGGACTAAAGGCTGCCCGAATCTTGCAGGAACTCGATCCGGACATTTCCTTTGCAGTCGAGCTTGATCGCCACGATGTCTCATTTTTAGTTGATGACAAGTACCGACCACGCTGGGAAGTTAAACAGACTCCACCTGCAACGGATGTTGAATCCATGTTCGCAACCCAGATTGTCATCAAATTACTTGCCCGCCCAAGTGATCGAGTCCAACAGAATGCAGATGAGTTTTTAGTTGATGCCCAAGCGGCCCTTGAAGGTCTCGTTGACGTCACTCATTCAAACTTTCTAGATCTCATGATTGAAATGAGCGCATTAGGCATTAACAAGGGAACTGGTTTAGAGAAGTACGCCACTAGCAAAGGATTAGCAGCCGCTGATATCGCAGCAGTTGGCGATATGCCAAACGATGTGCCGATGATTGCTTGGGCTGGACGTGGCGCAGCCGTCGATAATGCACATGATTGGGTTAAAGAAGCAGCAACGGAATTCTTGCCATCAAATGATGATCACGGTGTTGCCGTATTCATCGATCGAATTATTGCGAGTTAATCGTTTCGCTTACGTAAGTTTTTCAACCAAGATTCTGCATCCACATTTGATTTCGCAACATCAATAACTTCACCGTGAGCACTGGCATTGTCATGTCTTGGGTAAGAGCCTAAGAACTTAACGTCAGCACAAATTCGTCGAAGTTCAATTAGCGCATCGCCAAGATTTTCATCATCAATGTGTCCAACGCAATCTAGCGAGAAGAAATAGTCACCAAGTTGTTGTTTGGTTGGTCTGGATTCCAAGCGCGACAAGTCAACACCACGAACGGCAAACTCAGTCAAAATGTTTAACAACGCACCAGGTTGGTTGCGATGCATGAACAATGACAAAGTTGTTTTGTCGTTTCCAGTCGATGGTTGTGCGTGGCCCGGCTTACTTACTAAAACAAATCGAGTCCAAGCAGAATCGCTATCGCCAATTCCTTGCGCCAGAATTTCTAGACCGTAATGCTTTGCTGCTGCAACAGAACAAATTGCGGCATCGTAGTTCGCGCCTACTGAAAGTTCTTCGGCTGCAGCTGCCGTCGACATTGCTGGAAGTACATGAACGCCAGGAATGTTTGTGTGTAACCAATCAACACATTGCGCGTGCGCATGCGGATGAGTTGCAATTCTCTTTATGTCAGAAATCGAAACGCCAGGCTTTGCCAACAATGCGAATTTCACCGGGATCGCAATCTCATCAATGATTTCTAATGAGTCACCATGACCAAGTTCATCCAGAGTTGTGGCAACTGAACCCTCAACTGAATTCTCAATAGGAACTAGGGCGCCGAATACTTTTCCTGTTCGCACCAGATTTAGTGCCTCGCGAACTGATTCGGCTGGAATTAGTTCTGCACCCTGGGCAATCGGCATCTGCAAAAATGCAGCCTCAGTAAAGGTCCCTTTTGGACCTAGGTATGCGAATGAATTTTTCATGGAAACTCAAGATTACGCTGAATATAGATAGTTTGATAAATCCAACAATTACTGCTGGGATCCACTCTTGGGTTCTGGCAGTTTGATTGAGAAATTGTCCGCTAATTCAACCAGCCGCTCCCAGATAACTGGATGGATCGTGATTCCAGATTCGATGCGAATCTTGGTATTGATCGCAGTGCTTTCACCAGGCATCCGTATCTCTGATGCGCCTGGCTCAAGTGGAGTTTGTTTTAAGTGAGTCGCAAACTTTGCAACATCGCTTTTGAATTCAGCAAGGGGACGTAGCTTTTGAATATCAATTCCAATTGCAAGCACACCTTGGCGAGCATCCGCCACTTCAGGTCCTACAGTTCCAGCAGAACTTAGTGTTCCCGCTAACGCTTCAGCAATTACCGAAAGCGCAAATCCCTTAACGCCACCCAGCGGGACTAGTACTCCACTTTGATTTAGCCAATCACTTTCGATTTCGGTTCCGCGCTCTTGGGCATCAGAAAGCCGACCTTTAGCAACAGCGGATGTTGCCATGTCCATAACTAAATTCGGCGCTCCTTCACGAGGTACTCCAGCTGCAATTGGATTCGTAGCAATCCTTGCTTCGGCTCCGCCAGGTGGTGCAACATCTATCGCGCCACCACCAACATTCATGAACATAAATACTGCAATGCCTTCATTGGCTGCATGATCACAAAAATCAGCAAACCTTCCAGCCGGATCACAATTCTTTACTGTCACCGCTGCAATGCCGTGTTGCCGAGCACGCTCAATCAATAGGTCAGTAGCAAATGGCATAACTAAGTGGCCGTAATTAGTTTGCCCGTTAACACTGACTAACGATCCGCTGTCTTGCTCGATGGTAGGAACCGCTGCTGGGTTAACAAAGCCATCACGAGCACGATATGCGTATTCGCGAAGTCGTCGGATTCCGTGTGACTCATGGCCAGCTAAATCAGAAGCCACCATTTGATTTGCCATTTCGGTGGCGCCGGCAGCCGGAGTGCCTACAGCCTGAAGCACTTCTGAAATGAATCGAAACAATTCAGCATGATCAACTAACGTGCCAACTTGTCTCGCCATTTTGAATCCCGACTTTAGATTTCTATTTCTGCGCAGGTTATCAGCCCAGAGAATTGCGAAAACTCAGATGAAAAGGTATAGGAATAGTCAAGATTTCCTTCAAACAGAGCTTTTAGGTCGCAAGAAATTAGATTTTTTCATAGTTTTAAGGCAGTTCAGGCGTTACTGCATCCCCCGTCGGTGACGCCTGGACTTTCTTTATGCCTATTTCCGGCTTCAATGAACCAGCGGGTTTGGCGCGCCAGACGCAATCGTTTCTTGTTTATTGAGTGAGAATAACAAGGTGGAATCAACGGTTTATCGCAGAGATTCTGATGGCAAAGTCATCGGGACCCCAGAAGCCAATCGTCTTGATGAGCAGCCAGTCTTTTCAGTGAGTACGTATCGAGCTGGTGAAATAGGCAACACTCAAATCCAGCCAAGGATCGTTGCTGATATGCCACAACCATTGCCGGTAAATCCAGAGGCTGTGAAATCTTCACCAAAACTTCCAGCATTTAAATTACCCAAGCTTTCACTTCGAAAAAGCAAGTCACGCTTCCCGCGACCGGTGCGCTACATCAGAAACATTGTGCTGGCATATCTTGGCTTCTATGTAGTTCTGGGTTTCCATGCCGCGAGTTCATTAGACAAGATGCCCGCATCATCAAACGTTGCACTTGCTGACACCGCCGGTACTAACTGGTTACTTGTTGGATCCGATAGCCGTGAAGGTCTAACCAAAGCAGAACGTAAAGAGTTGCGCACTGGAAAAGATGAAGGCTCGCAGCGGACTGACACATTGATGGTTATTCACATTGATGACAGTGGAAAATCTACTTTAGTGAGTCTGCCGCGAGATTCTTATGTGACAATCCCTGCACACATTGGGCTTGATGGCATAGCAATTGAAGATCGCAGAAATAAAATTAATACTGCATATGGTCAAGGCGGAGCACCACTATTAGTTGAAACCGTAGAGCGCAATACTGGTTTGCACATTGATCACTACATGGAAGTTGGCTTCAAAGGCATTCGCGACATCACTGACGCTGTTGGTGGAGTGAACATGTGCGTGCCAGCAAATGTGACAGATGAAAACTCTGGCCTGAATTTGTTAGCAGGTTGCCAAGAGCTTGATGGCAGAAATGCTTTGGCATATGTTCGAATGCGTTATGCCGATCCAAAGGGTGACTTGGGACGAATTGAACGCCAGCAACAATTCTTAAGTTCCGTAATGAAGAAAGTTGCTACTCCTGCAGTGCTACTAAATCCAATCAGCATGTGGAAGCTCGTAGATGCTGGAACCGAATCAGTAAATGTTGGTGAAACAGACACGGTAATGGACATCGGCAACCTTGCCAAAGCTATGCGCGCGCTATCAAATGGGAATGGAACTCTGACCACCGTTCCGGTTTCCGAGACTGATGCCAATACTGCGGCTGGATCCTCGGTGATCTGGGATGACGTTGCTGCCCGAGAACTCTTTGTTTCATTGGGCGCAAATTAACCCCAATAAATAGGCAATAAGTTTTTTCCTGATTTGGCCG
>JBILBY010000137.1:0-3210 GCA_044353415.1 Candidatus Nanopelagicales bacterium
GCTTCTGTTTAAGGACACTGAAGCCTTCGATACCAAGGTATTCGCCGCAACCATTGTTTCCTGCACAATCGTTTGGCTAGTTGCCGAAACCTGGGCATTTGCCACAGCAAAAGTCCTTTATGTGGAGCCTGGATCCGGTCCCGATATTCGTCCGGTTGATACCTCCCAGCCAAAAGATTTGTGACCTTGTGAAATTAATCGCAAAGCCAGGGGTCAGTTCAGCACCCCTGGAAATACCTGATAATCTGGCGGAGCAATGAAGGAAGACGGAGCTGAATTCCCCAACAGCAACGACAACCGCGAAACATCAGACATGGCCTGGCGTTCAGTTAGTAACTTAACTGCCGGGTTATTGCTGTATGGCGGACTTGGTTGGTTTCTCGGACAAAAGTTCGGACACCAAAACGCTTTCATAGCCGCTGGATCAATTCTTGGAATTGGCTTAGCGCTTTACCTCACCTACGCACGCGTTTCGGCAATGGATCGAAACACCACTACGAGTGACCGGAGGAAAGACCAGCAATGAGTGTAGTTAAGTTAAGCGGTGACAGTACATGTCCCGTAACACCACACCTGAATTCAGGTTGCGGTTTTCCTGCACCAAACGCTGAAATCTTTTTCCTTGAGCCATACACAACTTTGAATGTCTTTGGCATGGAGTTTGTAATTGGTAAAACTTCAATTCTTGCCGCATTAGTTTCCTTGATCGTGGCAACGTTTTTCTTAGCTGCTGCCCGCCCACGCAAAATGGTGCCAGGCAAGCTGCAGTCAATAGGCGAGCAGGCTTACTTGTTTGTCCGCGATCAAATTGCTCGTGAAGTAATTGGCAAGGACGGCGATCGTTTCGTACCGTTCCTAGGTTCGCTTTTCTTCTTCGTTTGGATTTCAAACTTGATGGGTGTTATCCCAGGCGCGCAATTCCCAATTATGTCCAGCTTGGCTTTTCCGGTTTCGCTGACTCTAATGGTTTACGCGACTTACATGTACATCGGCATGAAACATCAAGGACCGATTAAATTCTTCACCAGTGCAATGTTCCCACCAGGTGTGCCAAAGCCTATGTATGTACTTCTTGCGCCACTTGAATTGCTGCAACTTGTTGTTACTCGCCCTGTTACTCAGGCGATTCGTTTGTTTGCAAACATGTTTGCGGGTCACTTACTTCTAACAACTTTCACGGTTGGTGCTTACTATTTGTTATCACCATCAATTGTTGGAGTTCTAGGTGCAGCTACATCCTTTGGTGTAACTGTCATTTTGACCGGATTCGAAATGTTTATTCAAGGACTGCAGGCATTCATCTTTACGCTTTTGACTGCCGTTTACATTGGTGGATCACTACACGCAGAACATTAAGATTTTCCGATTGAGCAATCGATTGGAACTTGCAAGACAGAAAGTAAACCTGAGTTACTGGACAAGCCAGTAACTCTCGACAGAAGGAATAAGTTATGTCAGTGCTAGCAGAAGTAACCGGCTCGATCGGTTCAATTGGCTACGGCCTTGCAGCTATCGGTCCAGGCGTTGGTATCGGAATCATCTTCGGTAACGGTGTGCAAGCTATTGCACGTCAGCCAGAGGCTTACGGCGTTATCCGCCAGAACATGATTCTTGGCTTCGCGCTAACTGAAGCCCTTGCTCTAATCGGCTTCGTTGTCCCATTCGTTTTCGGTGCCTAATTCAAAACGAGGATTAAATTACCGTGATTAATATCATTGCTGCCGGAGGCGAGACAAACATCCTTCGCCTGCCAATTTACGAGTTGGTAATCGGAACACTTGCATTTGGAATCGTATTCTTCGCGCTTGCAAAGTTTGCATTCCCTGCAATCAGCAAGACACTTGATGAACGTGCCGATGCAATTGAAGGCGGGCTAGCGCGCGCAGAAAACTCGCAAGCAGAGGCTGCGGCCATGCTCGAGCAATATCGCGCTCAACTAGCTGACGCCCGTGGTGAAGCTGCAACAATTCGAGCTGAAGCACAAGCTGAAAAAGCAGCCATGATTGAAAGTGCTCGTGGTGAAGCAGCAACAGCTGCCGCATCAGTAACCGAGCGCGCTCAGGCTCAGATTGAAGCCGAGCGTAGTCAAGCCATGGCATCGCTACGTCGTGACGTAAGTGAATTGGCCTTAACACTGGCTGGCAAAGTCGTAGGGGAATCCCTAACTGACGATGCTCGCGCACGTGCTTCGGTTGACCGCTTCATCGCAGACCTAGAAGTTGAGGCAGCTAAGTAATGATTGGTGCATCCCGCAATAGTTTGGCTTTGGTTCAGGGGACTCTTCGTTCCCGTTCCGGTCAGGGCGATCTGTCCGCTCTTTCTGCTGAGTTACTTGCGGCTGCCGACGTTTTGGCTGGGGAAAAATCCCTTCGTCAAAACTTGGCCGACAGCGGGCAGCCAAGTGCAGTCCGTAGTGCGCTAATCAATGACGTGTTTGGGTCAAAAGTTGGCGCCCTAACCGTTGAGGTGCTTGGCGAAATTGTTGCTGCGCGCTGGTCTTCAGACACCGACTTGGTAGATGCTGTTGAGTTGCTTGGTTCCCAAGCTGCTTTTGTGGCTGCTGACAAGGCTGGATCTCTGGATCGCGTGGAAAGCGAACTGTTTCACTTTGGTCGCGCAGTCCAGGCATCTTCAGAACTGCAAATGACCCTTACCGATCCATCACTTAGCGCTCAAACCAAGTCAGCAATTGTTGGTGACTTGATCGGAAGCAAAGTTGATTCAATCACTCTGGGTTTGATCAAGCATGTTGCTGGACACCTTCGCGGTCGACGCGTGGATTCAGTCCTGGAAACACTTGGCAACCTAGCTGCTGAACAGCGCAATCAAGTAGTTGCTGAAGTTAGATCCGCAGTCTCGCTAGATGCCAATCAAACCAGCCGACTATCTGCTGCGCTATCGAAGATCACTGGCAAGAACGTAAGAATCAATGTGGCAATTGATCCATCAGTACTTGGTGGAATCTCAGTAACCATCGGAGAAGACGTAATCGATGGTTCGATCGCCGCTCGACTTGAAAGTGCCCGCAGATCCTTGCTGGCGTAGCCCGAAAAGACCAAAGTAAACCCCACGAATTAACAAGCAAGAACTAACAAGAAGAAAGCAGGACACCATGACGGAACTCTCGATCCGCCCGGATGAGATCCGCGACGCTATTGCTCGCAATGTTGAGTCGTTTACGGCTGGAACTTCGCGCGAAGAAGTCGGACA
>JBILBY010000138.1:0-3178 GCA_044353415.1 Candidatus Nanopelagicales bacterium
GCCTTAACACTTAATCCATCTAAGAATTCGCAGCGCGCGATTGGCAAACCTTGTTTAACTAGAAGTGTCGCAGCAGCAACACCATCCGATAAGCGATCGAATGTGCAGTAAGCACCTGACATAGCTTCAGGAATTCCAAAAACTCGCAAGGTTAGTTCAGTAATTACCGCTAGCGTACCTTCGGAACCTACGAGCAATCGTGTTAAGTCATATCCTGCAGAATCTTTGCGCGCACGACTGCCAGTTCTAACTACCGTTCCATCGGACAAAACTGCTTCAAGTGCCATCACATTTTCGCGCATCGAACCATATCGGACGGTTGTGGTACCTGAAGCTCCCGTGGAAGCCATTCCACCTAGAGTTGCATCTGCTCCAGGATCAACAGAGAAGAATAAGCCCTCTTTGGCAAGCCGATCGTTTAGAGGGATTCTTCTGAGTCCTGGTTGTACGACAACTATCAAGTCATCGGGACAAATCTCAACAATTTTGTCCATTTCCGATAAGTCCAAAGTGATGCCACCCTCGACTGGAATAATCTGTCCTTCAAGTGAAGATCCAACTCCAAACGGAATCACCGGAACGTTTGCTACCGAACACAGACGCATGACAACCTGTACATCGCTGGTAGAGCGTGCCATGACTATGGCATCTGGACGGATAGCCTTATGAAACGATTCATCGCTGGCGTGACGATTCAGCTCAGTTTCATTCTGGGTTACTTGTCCGGGCAAAGCAGCTGATAATTCATCGATTAGTGACTGCGGTGCACTTCTAAGCATTTACTTCTCCCCTGACCGGCTTACCTGGCAATGAGTCTTCAATTAGCTCGCCATTCTTAATGACAAAAACACCATTGACCAATACATGTTCGATACCACTTGAAATTTGAATTGGGTCAGCATAAGTTGCGTTATCCGAAATCTTGTTTGCGTCGAAAATGACTAAATCGGCATCAGCACCAACTTGTATTCTTCCTTTGCGCTTCATTGCTGGCGAAACATCTTTCAAAACTTCTGCTGGAATCAAAGTGCAGCGCCGCACTGCTTCAGCAATGTCAAGGATTCCAAGTTCTCGGACGTACCAACGAAAAATTCGACTAAACGTTCCTGCAGTTCTTGGATGTGTTGTAGTCCCAGCTGGCAATGGCCACAATCCATCGGAATTCTCATAGCCATTTGGCAGAACCAGCGGCATGGCGTCGGATGCAACAGCAGTGTCATCGAAAAGCAGTGCGCGAGTTAAAAACCCCAAATCGTCTGGATCTTCAGTTCTTAAGAAATCAACAATCACCATGGCGCTTGGATCAGATTCGCGCAATTCCTGAAGTCGAGCGGTCGTTTGTGGCCTTTCGCCAGTTGCAAGAAGGTAAACGTCACGGGGCTCAAGACCATCGAATTTCAGTTTCTCTGGATCTAAGAACCCGGCGCCGATAAAGGTGGCACCAGCTCCATATGGATATGCCTCAGTCGTTACGCGCAAACCTTGATCGCGCGCTCCTGCTAGCAATAACTGCACGCTATCTATTTGTCTGGTCGATGTGCTGTTCACATGGCAAATATGCATGTGAGCACCAGTAGTTAGTGCCGCAGCGACAACTTCTTGAGCTCCATACAGTCCGCTATCTGGGCGATCAAATTCGCGAACATGAGTAAATGTTGCTGTTCGGGTTTCGGCAGCAAGCTTGGCAATTTCAAGGTACTCCGAGCCAGGTGACTCCATGCAATATCCAAGAAGAATGCCGATGCCCAGAGCGCCCTGCTCTAATTCACTTGCAAGTGAATCGATCATCTGTCCGTGTTCCCGTGGATTCATCACCCGATGCCATTCGGGCGAATTAATGTGTTCTGCAAAGGCATCTAAACCTTTAGAAACATCCAAGCCACAGGATTTCATGCGCGCTAATGCCCAAGAAGCTGAGTAACCAAAGTTATTTGGACTGCCTGACTTAGAAAAGTTTTCGTAAGCTTGATCAACGTTAAGCTGTCCAGCCTCTAGTTCAAGGGCTGTGGTTACTCCATCGCATACTTGAAGCAAACGTGATGGTAAGTCATTGCAGTGACTATGTAAGTCAATAAATCCAGGCGCTAGAACTTTGCCAGAAATGTCAACTTCCATTACCCCTACTAGATGGGGATCCCCACCGGGAGCAACGGCGCTTATTTTGCCGTTACTTACTGCGACGTCGCAAACTGCATCAAGTTTGGTTTCCGGGTCAATAGTTCGAGCCCCTCTAAATACAATTTCATTTTTTTCCAATTAATTCAGCTGCTCTCCGATTAACGGCTTTGCTTGTCTAGACGTAGCACCGGCTCAGAAAACCCAAAAAATATCGAATTCATAACAATGGAGCCTAGGTGTCTACCAGTTGCATCCTTACGCTCAATTAATTCTGGATGACTTCGCGCGCGAAGATGTATGCCTACTGAAAGTCCCTCAATGGCCCACACCATGTCCTCGATAGACAAGCCTGGCAACAATCTCCTATCTGCATAATCCAAAATATCCATAAGCATTCTGCCTAGAACTTCTACAAACTGATCGTTTGCACTTTCCTCTGCGCGTCGAATTCGATCGGGTGAGACAAATGCGGTAAGTCCAATGGCTAAAGTGAGTTGATGAGTGGCTGAATCATTATCTGGCGGGGACTGATCGAAGATGGCAAGTACTTCTTCAACTGGTAATTCTTGATTTAGCGCGACGTCGAGACGGGATCGAAGGTCGGATTCCCAAGGTGTCGCAACTTCGTTCATAATTCGTTCCAAAATCGCATCTTGGAAACTCAATTGACTTTTCCAAATTTGGTAGGCCGACCCAGTAGTCATTGGCAATTGATCATCGTTGAGCTTTGAGTTAATACTTGCGAGTACATCCGTAATCCTCAGGGATGCGAGAGGATTCAAGTCATCTGAACCACTTGCCAATCTTTCGATGAGCAAGAGTTCAGCTTCCTGCAAAATCAAGTTTTCGGTTTCTTCTTTTGGGCGTCGACGATGTGTTGGCTTTGTTGCGTTTGTGCCAGCACTGTTTGTTTTTTTGCTGATTTTAGGGTTCACAGTTTTAACAATAGTCATCAGACAGTTCTCCTTCCAGGTATCCACCCAGGACCCGGAACACTAGCCAAAAGCAGTTTCGTATATTCATGTTTAGGGCTATCCATAACTTGCTCTGTCAATCCGCG
>JBILBY010000139.1:0-3174 GCA_044353415.1 Candidatus Nanopelagicales bacterium
AATCTTGATGCAACTTCGTGCGGAATGGACGCACGGTGGGCGAGTGTGGGGAATTCCTGGCGGTGCCCGAGATTCGCATGAAACCCCGATCGAATCTGCGCTTAGGGAAATGTCAGAAGAGCTGGCGATCCACCCTGATTTAGTTGAGGTTGTGCACGACAATATCTGGGCAGATCACGATGACTGGAGTTATCACACCGTAATAGCGATCACTTCACGCGACATTTCATTTCAAGTTAATGACGAAGCCGAACTAGCTGAGTGGATTGAGTTTTCTAAAGTATCCGAACTTGATTTGCATCCGGGCTTTGCTTCTAACTGGAATGACATTTTGCACGCTATCGAAGGTGTTCTCGCAAAGTCCTAGCTCTTGTAGGCACTCAATTGCGAAATCTTATGACCTAGTCGCACAGCTCGCTGATGATAAGTAGTCATAGGAACATCCCAATCACCTTCAACAACTTGATACTTATGAGCTGTGATAGCTGCTGAAGCAGATTCGAAATATGATTCATCATCTGTGACAAAAACTAGTCGACCACCAGGCTTGAGCAACGCAAAAACTTGGTCCAAAAAGAGTTGGCTAATTAGACGACGTTTATGGTGTCGAGCTTTCGGCCATGGATCTGGAAACAGAACATGCACTTCAGTTATCGATTCAGGTTTCAACCAATCCGTGAAAACATCCATGCCGTCACCATGATGTGTCCGAAGGTTGCTCAATTCTTGTTCTGTAGCCGTTTCAGCGATTGCTAGTAATCCGACAGTATGCACATCAATGGCAAGCACACCGACATCTAGCGTTGAACTTGCCAAGGAAAGCGCATGAGTTCCCATTCCAGAGCCAAAGTCCACAATGACCATTTCTCTATTGAAAATTTTGGCTAGATCTATTGGGCGCTCTAGTCCAGAAATCTCAAAATTTGGCAGCAGTTCTCGCAGGGTTCGTTCCCGACTTGCTGACATTCGTCCGTGCCGGGCATGAAATGTCCGAATGTGAGGGTGTTCCGAAACCGTGCCAGGTTGCGGATAGATTGGAGACTGCACAATTCAGAGTACAAGGTTAAGAGTTCAAACAAGGAGAGACCATGGATCTCAGCGGCGTTCACGTACCGTTAGTTACACCTTTTGATAGCAATGGAGTAGTTGATACCAAATCAATCGCGCACATTGCAGAAGTGATGATTGCCAATGGCATTTCCGGAATCGTTGCTGCTGGTACGACAGGCGAGGCCTATGCGTTGAACTTTGAAGAGCGACAAACTGTTATTGACACCATCGTCAAGCAAGTACATGGTCGAGTTCCAGTCTTGGCAGGTGTTGGCGGCATGTCAACAAAGGAAGCCATCAAGCAGGCCCAACTCGCGCTAGAACTAAAGTGTGACGGCCTGATGGTTGCGGCTCCGGCATACGTTTTACCAACTCCTACTGAACTTGCAAACCATGTGACTGTTGTAGTTGCCGCCGCAAAACTACCTACTGTGCTCTATGACTACCCAGCACGCACTGGCGTTCCGTTTGATCAGGAAACCCTAGATCTACTTGCAGATAATCCTCATGTAATTGGAATTAAGGAAGCATCCGGAGACTTAGATCGAATTCCAATGCTTAACCAGCGTTATGCAGGCAGAATCGAAATTGTTTGTGGCGCTGATGCAGATAGTCCATCATTCTTTAATGCTGGTGCAACGAGCTGGATTGGTGGCATGGCAAATGCGCTACCAAAGGCTCACTTTGGAATTCTTGATCCGGCAACTAGAGCGCAGGCTCATGCTGCAGTACTTCCATTGCTGGAACACATTGAATCGGGCAGATACATAGCTAAGACAAAAGCTCTAATGGGACTTCTTGGCGTGCCTTGCTCGTCAACCCGTGGACCACTGGCAGAACTTGAACCAGATGGCGTCGAAACTTTGCGCACCCTCGTGGCGCAAGCAGGTGAATGGGTTCCAAGCCTGGTTTAACTAATGGCAGCAACCTTGTGGAGTTCTATCCCAGCTTCGTGGCAGGGTTGTCTCGCGAGTTGCCGATCAAGTATTGATCAAATTGATATACAGCTAATACAGTGCGATAAAGATTCGATCGAAGTTGTGCCGAGCTTCGAAAACATTTTTGCTGCACTGGAGATTTCACCAGTTGATGTATCGGTTGTTGTCATTGGGCAGGATCCATACCCAACACCTAGTCACGCAATTGGTCTAGCATTCGCGGTACCTAGCCAAACAAACCCACTGCCAGGCTCCTTGCGAAACATCTTCAATGAAGTTGCAGCAGACACCGGATCGACCTCGACGGCTGACGCTTCATTAGGTGCCTGGGTGGATCAGGGTGTCCTATTGCTAAATACTTCACTAACTACTGAGTCTGGCATCCGGGCTGCGCATTCAAGTTGGCCTTGGGAAACAGTCATTCGCGCCATAATCGCACATGTTGTTGAAGTAAATCCGCTGGTCGTAGGTCTGCTCTTTGGCAACCACGCAAAAAAGTTTGGTGACATGTTTGATCTGAACTCGACCGTAAGTTCAACGCATCCAAGCCCATTGAGTGCCAGCCGAGGTTTTCTAGGTTCTAAACCATTCACTCAAGTAAATGAAATCCTGACGAGAAATGGGAAGTCGATGATTGTCTGGTGAAGAAATCATATCCAGTTGTCGCGCTACTGATTCTCGCTTGGCTGTTTAGTTCTTACGACAGCAGCGGAAATCCAGAGCCATCCCAACCACCTGTGAGTAATCCGGCTACACAAGTAAAGCCTTCAGATTCGCCAACGCCGCAGACATCACCCAGTGATCAAGTCACGCAAGCACTTGCAGTTGCCGAGGCGTTGCCAGTTAGAGGTAGGGCTCCTGACACGGATTACAGCCGTGAAGCTTTTGGATCAGCCTGGAAAGATGTGGATCGAAATGGTTGCGATACCCGCAATGACATTTTGCAGCGCGACTTTGCAACCGTAATTCTGAAATCGGGGACGGGGAACTGTAAAGTAATCGGCGGCACTTGGATAGATCCGTATTCCAATGAGAGCTACACCTTTGCCGAAGCACCCATCGGGGCTCAAATTGATCATGTGGTTTCGCTTAAGAATGCCTGGCAAATGGGTGCAGACCAGTGGACTGATCAGATGCGTGTTGAGTTTGCAAACGATCCTTTGAATCTCCGAGTAACGATTGCATC
>JBILBY010000140.1:0-3142 GCA_044353415.1 Candidatus Nanopelagicales bacterium
GCACTTGGCACACTTAAAGTTCTGCTGGGTTATCCGTTATTTGCACTGGGAATATTCGTAACTTTCCGATTGCTGGCAAAAGCAAAGAAGGAAAGTGAAATCACAAATGACTGAAATAGACGTAGTCAAGATCGGCGACATAGTCGACTTACAGATCGACAAAGTTGCTAACGGTGGCTTCTGCATTGCTCGGCTTAATGGCCAAGTTGTGTTCGTTCGCCATGGTGTTCCTGGCGAAACAGTCAAGGCCGAAATCACCGACATCAGCAAGAAGTTTTTGCGCGCTGATGTAGTTGAAGTTGTTAGTGGCAGTGAACATCGAGTTGATGCACCGTGCACTTATGCCGGAGTTTGCGGCGGCTGTGATTGGCAACATGTAAGTCTTTCGCATCAGCGCAGTCTGAAAAGTGAAGTGGTTCGCGAGCAGCTAGCCCACCTTGGTGGAATCACTCATGTAAATGGAAAGTCACTTGCTGAGTTTGAAGTGATTGCGCTAAGTCCAAACGAAGACGGTTTACGTTGGCGCACTCGAAATCGGTATTCCCGAATCGGTGGAGTTTCGGTTGGCATGAAAATGCCAAGGTCACATACTGTCATTGAAATTGATGACTGCTTAATTGCAGTTGAAGGTTCGGTACAACTTGCGCAAGATAAAGTTCATCTTGGTCAAGGAGACATCAGCACTGCGCAGAGCTCAACGGGCCAACATGTAGTTGTTGATCAACGTGGTGGACCTTGGCTAGATGAAACTGTGGGTGATCGCAGTTGGCGAATTCATGCTGGTTCATTTTGGCAAGTTCACAAAGATGCGCCAAAAGTTTTTGTTGACACAGTCCGTCGGTTTGCAAACTTAAAGCCAGGGGATAAAGCACTTGATCTTTATGCCGGCGCCGGATTGTTTGCCGCCAGCATCGCTGCCGATGTTACGGAAAAAGGCGAAGTCGTCGCTGTTGAGTCAGTAATCGATTCCATGCGCGACGCTCGCAGATCCTGCAGTGACCTGCCACAAATGGATTTGATCACTGCTGATGTTTCCAAGTGGATAACTCAAATTGATGAAGACTTCGAAGTAGTAATTCTGGATCCACCTCGCGCTGGTGCTGGACTGGACGTCATAACGGAACTGAATCGGATCACAAAGCGAGCCATTGTTTATGTGGCATGTGAACCTAGTGCCCTGGGCCGAGATGCGAAGTACCTTGCTGATGCTGGTTGGTCGATGACCCAATTAGTCGGACTTGATGCCTTCCCAATGACGGGTCATGTCGAATGCATCGCACTTTTTGAGCGGTTCTAGCCACCAGCTGAAGAATTCCTAGAGTTTCTGGCGTAGAATCTATCTTGACGTCAAGATACTTTTAGGAGCTCCGTGAGTAGCCTCAATTCATTCCAGGCCCAATCTGATCTAGTTGTGGATGGGCAATCCTTTACGATTTTTCGACTGGATGCTTTGCCCGGCACGCAACGTCTGCCATTTACTCACAAAGTTCTTCTTGAGAACTTATTGCGCACTGAAGACGGCGCAAATGTCACAGCAGCCCAAATTCAAACTCTGGCCAATTGGGATGCGCAAGCCGAACCAACAGATGAAATTCAGTTCACTCCAGCTCGCGTAATCATGCAGGATTTCACTGGTGTGCCTTGTGTCGTCGACTTAGCAACTATGCGTGAGGCGTTTACTGAACTAGGCGGCGATCCAAATCGCATTAATCCACTTGCCCCAGCTGAATTAGTAATCGATCACTCGGTTATCGCAGATTTCTTTGGTAACAATCAAGCCGAAGCAAAAAACGTTGATCTTGAATACGAACGCAACGGTGAACGTTACAAGTTCTTGCGTTGGGGCCAAGATGCATTTGATGATTTTAAAGTTGTTCCGCCAGGCACCGGCATTGTTCACCAAGTAAACATCGAAGCCCTAGCTCGCGTTGTAATGGTTCGTAACGGCATGGCTTACCCAGATAGCTGCGTTGGTACTGACTCACACACGACGATGGTCAACGGACTTGGCGTATTGGGTTGGGGAGTAGGTGGCATCGAAGCCGAAGCCGCAATGCTAGGTCAGCCAGTTTCAATGTTGATTCCACGTGTTGTTGGTTTCAAACTGTTTGGACAAATGCAACCAGGTACTACTGCTACCGACTTAGTTCTAACAATTACCGAAATGCTTCGTAAGCACGGAGTTGTTGGCAAGTTTGTTGAGTTCTATGGCGAAGGCGTTACTGCTGTCTCACTTGCAAATCGCGCCACTATCGGAAACATGAGTCCGGAATATGGATCAACCGCTGCGATCTTCCCGATAGACGAAGAAACTTTGAACTACATGCGACTAACTGGTCGCCCAGAATCGCAGCTTGCACTTGTTAAGGCTTATGCCCAAGAGCAAGGACTATGGCATAACCCAGCAATTGAACCGGTGTATTCCGAATACATCGAACTTGATTTAGGTTCCGTTACACCTTCGATTGCCGGACCTAAGCGACCACAAGATCGCGTTGAGCTTTCCAATGCCGGGCCAGCTTTCGAAACAGCAGTACAGACTTACACTCAGAATCGCGCCAAGACTGGAAGTGTTTCGCTAAACGGCGAGAACTTTGATGTTGCTCACGGCTCAGTTGTAATTGCAGCAATAACATCCTGCACCAACACTTCAAACCCTTCAGTCATGATGGCTGCTGGGCTATTGGCAAAGAAGGCCGTTGAAAAGGGTCTAACTCGAAAGCCTTGGGTTAAGACAACTTTGGCACCTGGCTCACAAGTTGTTACTGACTACTACAACAAGTCAGGTCTTACTCAGTACTTAGATGCACTTGGATTTAATTTGGTTGGCTACGGTTGCACAACTTGCATTGGTAACTCCGGACCAGTTGCGCCAGAGATCAGTTCAGCAATTCAGGACAATGACTTAGCTGCAGTTGCTGTGCTTTCAGGTAACCGTAACTTTGAAGGTCGCATTAACCCTGATGTAAAGATGAATTACTTGGCATCACCACCACTTGTAGTTGCGTATGCAATCGCTGGAACTATGGCAATCGATTTGCAGAACGATTCGTTGGGTAACGATAAAGATGGCAATCCGGTTTACTTGCGCGACATTTGGCCAAGTGCTCAAGAAGTCGCAGCTGTAATCGATTCATCGATT
>JBILBY010000141.1:0-3126 GCA_044353415.1 Candidatus Nanopelagicales bacterium
TTGCCATCGAAACAAAACAAGTTACTAATTGACCTGGGCACAATGCAGCCCAATCATGATTTGCGATAGCGATTCCAGCTGCAGAAATTTCAGCACTACTGCGCACAGATCTAGCCGAGATTGACTGCTCGCGCACTGTGTCTTTGGAACGACTTACCATTCCTTAACCGTATTGCCAGTAAAGTCTAGGTATGGGCAATAGGGGCACGATTAATAAAGCCGTAATTCCGGTAGCGGGATTGGGCACTCGGTTTTTGCCAGCCACTAAGGCAACCCCAAAAGAAATGCTTCCAGTTGTTGATAAGCCAGCTATTCAATACGTAGTCGAAGAAGCCGTGGCAGCTGGAATCAAAGACGTTCTCTTTGTAACTGGTCGAAATAAGGATTCCCTAGAAAACCACTTCGATCGCGCACCTAGCCTGGAACGCACACTGGCTGAACGTGGCGCATTTGAAATGCAAAGTGAGATTTCGGAATTAGCTGACCTAGCTGCAATGCATTACGTACGCCAAGGTGTGCCAATGGGATTAGGTCATGCCGTGAGTATGGCTAAAGAACATGTTGGCGATCAGCCGTTTGCGGTGTTGCTTGGTGACGATTTAGTTGATGCTCGCACTCCAGTTTTGCCAGACATGTTTGCAGCCCAAGCAAAATTTGGTGGCAGCATTCTGGCGCTGATGGAAGTTCCTGAAGATCAAATCCATTTGTATGGTTGTGCTGCAGTTACGCCAACTGATAATCCAGACATTGTTCGCGTTACTGAATTAGTTGAAAAACCAGCAGCTGGAACTGCGCCAAGTAACTTAGCTGTGATTGGTCGCTATGTAATTGATCCAGCCATCTTTGGTTTGTTAGAAAATCTTGCCCCTGGTCGTGGTGGCGAAATTCAGTTAACGGATGCCTTGGCTTCGTTAATTGACATGCCAGCTGAATCTGGCGGCGGTGTTCACGCAGTTGTGTTCCGTGGCAAACGGTATGACACTGGCGACAAACTTTCGTATCTAAAGAGCGTGGTGTCCATCGCGCTTGATCGTGATGATTTAGGACCGGATCTTCGGGCTTGGCTGACTTCGTATTTGGCGGGCAAGATTTAATGCGCTCAGTAGAGCAACACTTAGAAGCGGTTTTAGCAGATGTATCGCCGCTGGAATCTTTAGAAGTTGGATTGCTTGGAGCTGTTGGCTGCGTACTTGCCGAACAAGTCACAACCGAACACGATGGCAAAGAGCATGTCCTGTTGCCACAAGGAACTGCGATTGGCGCAAGACACGTGGCGCTTTTGGCGGCTGCGAACTTGGGTCGAATTTGGGTTCATCCAAAACCTCGTGTGGTGATCTTGACTGTCGGTAGTGATCTAGCTGACCCAGGAACTTTAGAAGACCTTCGCCCTGACATCAATGGCATTGCATTGACAACGGCATCAACTGCAGCTGGCGCAATGACATTTCGCGTCGGCCCGTTGCAAAGTGACTCAGACCTAATCAGATCTGCGATAGAAGATCAGTTAGTTCGCGCTGACGTAATCATTACGGCATGTGGCATGAATGCTGGCGACTATGACTTGCTGACAAACGTGCTGCGACAACTGGGGCGGATTGAAATTTCTCGAGTCAACATGACACCAGGTGGCGCCCAGGGCTTTGGTTTAATCGGTCCAGACTCAACTCCAATTTTCATCTTGCCGGGTAACCCAGTTGGCGCGCTGCTGTCCTTTGACATTTTCGTGCGACCTTTAATCCGAAGGCTTATGGGACACAGCAAGTTGCACCATCGGGTTTTGGAAGCGCGACTTGAGACAACTGTTGATGGTGCTGGTGATGATGCGCGTTATGTGCGCGCACATGTTTCCAAATCTGGCAACATGCGGGTAGTTCGCTCACTTGAAAACAACAACGATCATCCGCTGGCTGGTTTAGGAACTGCAGATGCCTTAGTTGTTGTGCCTGCCGGAACTGCGCGCTTGCATGCTGGTGACACTGTCAAAGTAATTCAACTTGATGCATTGAGTGATGAATAACTAAGGTGAGCAAGTGACGAAAGCTTGGCCGGCCACTTTGAGCCACGGTGATGTAAGAGTTCGACCGCTGCGCGTTCGAGATGCCAGAAGATGGCAAGAGTTACGTCAATCAAATAATGATTGGTTACAAGAGTGGGAAGCCACTTCACCTATGCCAAGTATTGAGCCACCCCCAACTTTTCGACAAAGTGCCAAGCGCATGTTGGCTGAGGCCAAATTAGGTCGGACTATGCCATTCGTTGTCGAATACCAAGGAACCTTCGTTGGTCAGATCAACGTTTCGGACATAACGTATGGGTCACTTCGAGGCTGTCACTTTGGCTACTGGATTGACGAATCGGCATCGGACAAGCGAGTTATGACCACGGCCGCAGCCTTGGTCACGGATCACTTACTAGACACCCTGAAGTTGCACCGGGTCGAAATCGCAGTGCGGCCTGAGAATATTCCAAGTAACCGCTTGGCAATTCGACTGGGCTACAGCTTTGAAGGTGTCCGCCCGGCCTTCTTACACATCAATCGACACTGGCGAGATCACAACATCTACGTCATGATGCCCGACACAATATCGGGTTCTGTGATCGATCACATCTTCAGCCAGCGCGACACGAGCACCTGATAGCCCTTTAGTTCCGCAAGATATTGGGAATTTAGCCGTACCGTAAATAACCATGACCGGCTTGTTATATCTCATCGTTGTAGTGATGTGGGCCGTTGTCTTAGTTCCGATCTGGTTGAAGAGTCATGACCGCGCACAAGTTGAAAAAGGACTGCGCGAAGAAGGCGAAACAACAGTTAAATGGCGTTGGCAACAACGCGAACCTAAATCATCACGTCAAGTTGCATTCGTTCGCCGCCGCAGAGTTGCGATGACTTTATTCACTGCACTTGTAGCAACAATTGTTTTAGGCGCTGCTGGCCGAATCTCTGTTTTTTGGATTGCAGCACCAACTTTTCTAATCGCTGGATTCACTGCGATTGCAGCACGTAACGCAAAGTATGCTCCGCGTCCAGTGCGGCAACAACAAACTCACGATGAAACTGCGCCAAGAACTCAGGCTGCAGCTCCAGACCACCGCACCGAAATCATTTCGTTAACCGAAACTCGT
>JBILBY010000013.1:0-10552 GCA_044353415.1 Candidatus Nanopelagicales bacterium
TCTCTGCGATTTTTCCAGGCGGGGACCGAAGTGTTATTTGGCTTAGCAATATTGAAGGTGGCAAAGGTAAGAGTTGGTACGGGCAAAATCGTTGGGGCAATCGATGGCTCAGTAACAGTCAAAGTTGGTGCTGCGCTGATAACTGGCACTTCGTTGTTATCTTGCGGGATCCAATTGGATGCGGCAGGCACCACAATTAACGAGGCAATCACAATAAAGATTGGGATGGCAATTAACTTGCTTTGTCTGAAGTCTTTAAACGCTGAATGATCTTGGGGTTTAGGTGCGCGGCGTCTGCCTCGGTTTTCCTCTTTTTTCCCCATTGCTCAAGCCTAAGCCAGTAAACACATAGGGAACATGTCTAGAAAGTTAACAAATTGCCTAAATAGCAAGGGTTTCCGCCTGCCAAGTAGAATTGAACCCTGCCAGTAAGTTTAAAATTTCGCAGATTGCGCATAACCAAGGAGTCCAAATGGGTTTGCTAGACAACCTTGAACAGCGCCTAGATCGAATTGTAAATGGCTCATTTTCCAAGGCCTTTAAGTCCGAGGTCCAGCCGGTTGAACTTGGTGCTGCGCTGCAGCAGGAAATCGACAACCGCGCCGACACAATAACTGGGCAGACCGTTGTGCCCAACATTTTCATAATAGAACTGGGCTCGGTTGACCACGAACGACTTTCAACTTACTTTGAAACTTTAAGCGGAGAACTAGGAACTTTGGCAGACGCCTACTCCAGTGAACAGCGCTACACCACGGTGGACGCCGCACATATCACCTTTGCTCTGGACGACGAACTAGAAACAGGTGTGTTTCGAATTCGCAGCACTGCTGCAAAACGACCTGCCGATGCCGCGCCACCAGTTTTGCCAACGCAAGATTCCACTCCACAAGTTCCGTTAGCTTCGTTCACACCACAAGCCACTCCATATTTAACTTCAATAACTGGCGAGGAATTTAAGATCACACAATCAGTTACCAGCATTGGGCGTGGAGTTGAAGCTGATATTCAAATTGATGACACAAGTGTCAGTCGATTGCATTGCTCGATTGTCTTAGGGTCCGATGTTTTGGTCCGAGATCTTGGTTCAACAAATGGCACTGTGGTCGATGGTGTGCGAGCCACTGAGTCAGTGCTTCGTGATGGCTCGTTAATCAAAGTTGGAAACATCACTCTGACTTACATGAGTAAGTGAGCTAATAATGTCTGAACTATTGCTCAGCATCTTGCGGATTGGTTTTCTAATTGCGCTGTGGTGGTTTGTGCTGACGGTAGTTTCAGTTCTAAGACGAGATTTACAAGCACCTCGAGATGCAAAACCATTAACTCCTGCGCGCTCAAATAAGCGCCCAAGTCCTCGACCAACTCTTCGAACCCGTAAAACTTCTACCCAGCTTGTGATTGTTGAAGGCGCACTTACCGGAACAGTAGTTCCACTAGGTTCCTCACCAATCATTATTGGACGTGCACCTGATGCCACAATTGTTTTGGACGATGACTTTGTCAGTACGCACCATGCTCGCTTAACACCAAATGGTAATCATTGGATTGTTGAGGATCTTGGTTCTACTAATGGGACTTGGATTGATCGCACTCGGGTTTCGACGCCAACAGTATTTCGTCCAGGAACTCAACTCCGGATTGGTCGAACCAGCATGGAATTGAGCTCATGACCGGTTTAAGTCTTCGTTTTGCAGCGCGTTCTGAAATTGGACGAGTTCGTCGCAATAACGAGGACGCTGGATATGCTGCAACAGATTTACTTGTGGTTGCTGATGGCATGGGTGGTCATGAAGCTGGTGAGCTTGCCAGTGCGGCCACCGTTGCAGCAGTTGTCGCTGCTGCTGCATCAACTGTCGGCACAGATGAGGTGCTTAGCCAACTTGCCGAAGCCGTGATTACTTCTGGTGAATACATCGCTGATGTCGTCGCTGGTAATCGTGATCTCGCTGGCATGGGAACAACCATGACAGTGGTTGCGTTGCGAGAAGACCGTATCGCTATGGCGCACGTAGGTGATTCACGGGCTTATGTGTATCGCGATTCAGAATTGCAACAAATGACAAAAGATCACACATTTGTGCAGACTCTGGTCGACTCTGGTGAAATCACACTAGAGGAAGCGGCTGTACATCCCCGGCGCAATCTAATGATGCGAGCCATTGATGGGATCCATGCAGTTGAAGTTGACTTATCAGTTCGGGAAACTCGGGTAGGTGATCGCTATTTGCTTTGTAGCGATGGGCTTTGTGGAGTTATCAATTCAACTCAGATTGCCGAATGCTTATCTCATGAGGACTTGACCCAAGCGGTAATTATGCTAATTGACGCTGCGATGGCAGCCGGCGCACCGGACAACATAACTGTCGTAGTTGCTGACGTCGTTAACGACAGTATTGAAGTTGATCCAGTACTAATAGGTTCTGCTGCTGACTCAGTTAATCAGTCTCGATTGCCAGCCGTTGATTTTCCAGATGAGGGCGAAGCCTCGGCCCAAACTAGTGTTGTCGAAAACTTTGAGTCTGGGAAAACTTGGCTAGTGCCAGTGCTTTCAACAATCGGAGTGATTGCACTTGGAATTGCTGCGACGCTTTGGTGGTTAGCAAATCAATGGTTTGTTGGGGTTTATGAGAAAGAAGATGTGGTTGCAATCTTCCAAGGCGTCCCTGCTGGCGGAATGTATCGCCTTGTGGAAATTACCGAAATAGAAGCTGGGAAGTTACCTGAATACGAACGTGACCAGGTGTATCAGACTTTCGAATCTGGAGATTTTCAAGATGCAGAAGCTGCAGTTGAGCGCCTAAAACTAAGTGCTGATTTGTGTGTTCTGACTCCTGCAACACCAGGATGTCCGGAGCTTGCGCAGTGAGCGAAACGCTTAATCGCTATCGAGTTTCAACCAGGCGCTCAGCTGAGTTGGCGTTATTGGTGGGCGCATGGCTGATCGGTGTTTTTGCCTGGATCCTCGTCGATTCCGCAACAGGTGAAACTTCATTGGGTGGTTGGACTTCGCTGCTCAGCGCAGGCATTCTGCTTTTGATTACTCACGGAGTTGTGCGTTGGCAAGCACCATATGCTGACCCACTTTTACTGCCAAGTGTTGCTGCACTAAACATGCTCGGCCTGGCCATGATTCACAGATTAGATATTGCTGCAGCGCAACGCGCAATTAGCAACGGTAGTCCGATGCCGACTCCAGATGTCTACCTGCAGCTGACATGGATGTTAGTTGGCTTAGTTGCATTCATGTTGGTTCTATTCTTTGTTAGCGATCATCGTAGATTGCAGCGCTTTACATTCACCGCTGGGTTTGCTGGGATTGCGCTACTTTTTTTTCCGCTACTCCCCATTATTGGTAGTGAAGTAAATGGTGCTCGTCTTTGGATTAACTTTCTTGGCTTCACGTTCCAACCCGGCGAGTTAGCCAAAGTCGCACTAACGATTTTCTTCGCTGGGTTCTTAGTGACTCGCAGACACTCGCTCGCGTTAGTTCACAAGAAGATTCTTGGTGTTGGTGTCCCTCGCGGAAAAGATGTTGGTCCACTTTTATTAGTTTGGTTCGCTGCGTTGCTAGTTCTGATTTTGGAACGAGACTTAGGAACCTCACTACTTTTGTTTGGTCTCTTCATCGTCATGCTTTATGTGGCAACAGGTCGACGTTCTTGGGTGCTAATCGGCAGCGCACTATTGACAGTTGGTGGCGCACTTGCTTATCAAGCTTTTGGCCACGTCCGGGTTCGCTTCAATGTTTGGTTAGATCCATTCGCCGACGCAAATGGTTCAGGTTTTCAAATTGTGCAATCCCTTTATGGCTTTGCTAATGGTGGGATCTTTGGAACTGGTTGGGGTCAGGGCTATCCGCAATTAGTACCGTTTGCAAAAACTGACTTCATTACCTCTGCTCTCGGTGAAGAACTTGGTTTGATGGGCTTGATTGCCATCTTGTTGTTGTTTGCAATCGTTGTTGAACGCGGCGCTCGAGCAGCCGTTGCAACTCGCGATCCGTTTGGCAATCTATTGGCAATTGGACTGACAACGGTTATCGGATTGCAGACATTCATTGTGATTGGTGGCGTAACTCGACTTGTGCCGCTTACAGGATTAACAACTCCATTTTTGTCTTATGGTGGTTCATCCTTGGTTGCAAACTACATAATCATCGCGCTATTGATTCGAATTTCTAACGCTGCCCGGGCGCCTGAAGTAACTGATGCTGAGTTGGTTCTACGTCAGGATGGTGACGGCAGTGATTAGACAAATCAACCGAGTTACTGCAGTCATAATTGTTTTATTGCTTGCCTTGATTATCAACCTCTCTTACATTCAAGTTTTCAAAGCCGGAGACTTAAGAAGCCAAGCAGGGAATCAACGCGTCACATTGACTGAGTATTCGCGTGAGCGTGGACCAATTTTGTTGGGTTCCGAGGCAATCGCCGAATCAACCCCGACCTTAGATGCCTTGAAGTATCTTCGCGAATATGGCGATGGTTCGAATTATGCCTCGATCACAGGTTTCTATTCTGTGGTCTACGGCGCAACTGGTATTGAATCTGAAGCCAACAATGTGCTTGCCGGTAATGACAGTCGTTTCTTTGTTGATCGCCTACAACAACTGTTTGCAAATCGTGAACCTAAGGGCGGGGCAATTCGACTAACTATTGATCCCGATGCCCAAGCCGCAGCCATGAAGTCTCTCAATGGCAGAACTGGTGCTGTTGTAGCAATTGATCCAACTACGGGAGCGATTCTAGCTTTAGCAAGCTCACCGTCGTTTGATCCAAACTTGCTCTCAAGCCATGATGCTGGGGACATTCAAGCCACATATGAAGAGTTGAATGCTGATCCCGCACAACCTTTACTTAATCGACCACTTGCTATGACACTTCCGCCTGGTTCGACTTTCAAGTTAGTAACTGCTGCTGCTGCTCTTGAGTCAGGTAATTACGTTGCTGAGTCGCAATTGCCTGGCCCAACTCAAATCAACTTGCCAGGAACAGATGTGCAACTTGGAAACTGGAATGACAAATCATGCGGACCAGATGACATCACTACTTTGCAAGCTGCGCTTGAAATTTCTTGCAATACAGCTTTTGCTTGGCTTGGCATGGAATTAGGGGCAGATGCCATTAGTGAACAGGCCCAGAAATTTGGGTTTGAATCTGAGTTTGAAGTACCAATGACTGCGGCAATCAGTCGCTTCCCTGCTGACCCAAACAAACCTCAAACCGCAATGAGCGCAATAGGTCAGTTTGATGTACGCGCTACTGCCCTACAAATGGCAATGGTTGCAGCTGGAATTGCCAATGATGGCGTTGTTATGAATCCATATTTAATTAGTCAGGTTCTCGGCCCAGATTTAACGGTCTTGCAAAGCACTACTCCATCAGCATTTGGCCGAGCCATGTCCGTTGAGAACTCTAAGATTTTGCGGGACATGATGGTTGGCGTTGTCACAAATGGCACCGCCTCAAAAGCCGCTATCTCGGGTATTAGCGTTGGCGGCAAAACCGGTACCGCTGAAAATGCGCCAGGTGAACCAGCGCATGCCTGGTTTGTTGGGTTAGCCCCGAGTG
The DNA here is from genome assembly GCA_044353415.1 of Candidatus Nanopelagicales bacterium. Classification (GTDB taxonomy): domain Bacteria; phylum Actinomycetota; class Actinomycetes; order S36-B12; family UBA5976; genus UBA5976. The sequence goes on from JBILBY010000013.1 coordinate 5,574, forward strand.
AAGAATCCAGAGTTGCAGTCGCAGTTGTCTTGCAAAATGGTGGAGGTGCAACTGAGGTAAGTGGAAACTCCTTAGCCGCACCAATTGCAGCAGCCGTGATGCGGGCAGTTCTAAAACAATAGGCAAGAATAGAAGAGTTAGTACCGGGTTATTCATGACCCGGGACTAGACAGGCATAGGAGAACTAGAGTGAGCACCTTCACGCAACTTGGTGACAGATACGACGTCGGTCAGGTTATTGGTCGCGGTGGCATGGCCGAAGTTTATGAAGGCACCGATCGTCGATTGAATCGTCGGGTTGCTATCAAAGTTCTACGCCCTGATTTGGCTCGAGATCCTATGTTCCAAGAACGGTTTCGTAGAGAAGCGCGTTCCGCGGCCGGTCTAAATCATCCAAACATTGTTGCCATTTATGACACTGGTGAAGACTTGATTGGCGAAGGCACAAGTCAAGTTAGTGTTCCGTACATAGTTATGGAATTTGTTGATGGCGTAACTTTGCGTCACATGTTAAACAGTGGACCTAGAATTTTGCCCGAGCGAGCGCTTGAAGTTATTGCTGGTGTCCTAGCTGCACTTGATTATGCACACCGTCATGGGATTGTGCATCGCGACATTAAACCCGCAAACATAATGATCAGTACTAACGGCGATGCAAAAGTTATGGACTTTGGTATTGCTCGAGCAATGAGTGATGCTGCTACGTCAGTGACTGCCACGAGTGCTGTGATGGGAACTGCTCAGTATTTATCTCCGGAACAAGCTCGCGGTGAGTTAGTCGATGCGCGAAGTGACATCTATTCAAGCGGTTGTGTTCTTTATGAGTTGTTAACGGGAGTAACACCATTTAATGGTGACTCACCAGTTGCTATTGCATACCAACATGTAAACGAACCACCAAAGCCACCATCGGCATTGGATAATTCAATTCCAAGCAGCTTAGATTCAATCACGTTAGGTGCGCTCGCCAAATCTCCGTCTAATAGATATCAAACAGCTGCGGAAATGCGCAGCGATGTTGAACGTTCTATCGCAGGTATGCCAATCATGTCTCGACAGAACCATGCAACAACAGTGATCGCAAATGATGCGCCGACTTCTGCAATTCCTATCATTGATGGTCTTTCTGGATCTGTCGCAGTTGCTCCGCCAAAAGTTGTTAACAAACGTTCACGTTGGTTCTTTGCTGGTTTTGCCACAGTGCTTGCTGCATCGCTGATGTTCTTACTCGGCGACAATCTGTTTAGTTCTGGTACGGAAACAGTTCCAGTTCCAAACGTAAAAGCACTTACGGTAGAGGAAGCAACGCTCGCTCTCACCGAAGCAGGTCTTCAAGTGGGTACTCAAACGCCGCAGGCTGATGACAATGCGCCAAAGGGAACAATTATCGGACAAGATCCGGCTGCTGGTGAACTGATTGAAGCAGGCCAAGCCGTTAACTTGGTAGTTTCAGCAGGCAAAGATCAGACTGGAGTTCCAGATTTAGTAGGTCTTACTTCTAGTGAAGATGCCAGACTCGCGCTCACCGAAGCTCGTCTGGTGCTTGGAAAAGTAATTCCAATGGACAGTGATAAGCCTGAAGGCACAGTGATCGAGCAAGATCCAGCTGCTAATTCTTCAGTGGACATAGGTACTTTGGTCAGCATCACAGTTTCAAGTGGCAAAGTACCCGTTCCAAATGTCGTTGGTGCAAATCAAACTGATGCAAAGAACACGTTACTTAATGCTGGTTTCCTTGTAGAGGTAGTTTTTGAAGACAATGGAGCAGTTGCGGAAAACACCGTTATTGCACAGACTCCGATAGCCGACACTGTGACGCTAAAGGGCACGACAGTAGTCCTAAAGGTTTCGAGGTTACCTATTGTGGTGGCGCCGACTCCAACTCCGACTCCAACTCCTACGCAATCGCCGACACCAACGCCAACTGCAACTACTCCTTGATTCACTTAGGATTACTGCTGTGACTCGCATTCTGGTTATTGATAACTACGACAGTTTTGTTTACAACATTGTCCAGTACTTAGCCCAGCTCGGTGCCAAAGTAGATGTGAAGCGCAACGACGAAGTTACGGTTGATCAAGCTCGAGAATACGACGGAGTGTTGCTTTCACCGGGTCCTGGAACTCCATCAGATGCTGGCGTTTGTATCGACATCGTAAAAGAACTAGGTGGACAAGTTCCTATTTTTGGCGTTTGCCTTGGTCATCAAGCTATTGCTGAAGCATACGGAGCCACGGTTTCTCGCGCACCAGAATTACTTCATGGCAAAACTTCCCAAGTGTTTCATCACAACCAAGGTGTGCTAGCAGATCTTCCTTCACCATTTACTGCAACGCGATACCACTCTCTGGCAGTCGAACGAGATACTGTTCCTGCCGAGTTAGAAGTAACAAGTGAAACTGAAGACGGCGTAATCATGTCGCTTCGACATAAAGAGTTTGATATCGAAGGCGTGCAATTTCATCCTGAGTCAGTCTTGACTGAAGGTGGACACAAAATGTTAGCTGAGTGGTTAGTTCGCTGCGGCGATCTAGAAGCTCGAAACCTAGCGCAAGGATTGCAACCAGTAATTCCGATCTAGTTATTGCTGTTCGATTGAACCTTGCCAAGCTGGAATTGTTGTTTCATTCAGAATCGAAACATCCCAACCAAGATTAAATCGCTCAACGTATTCACGATATAGCGATACCCCTGGCTCATTATTCAAAGCTTGTTGTAACTCTGCGGTGTTACCGACTGCCGTAATAACAAATGGTGGTGAGTAAACGCGACCCTGTAGCAACAGTGTGTTTCCTACGCACCGAATAGCTGAGGTACTAATTATTCTTTGATCCATTACTTGAACCGCAGTTGCGCCGCCGCGCCACATTGCATTTACAACAGATTGAACATCTTGTTGATGCACAACTAAGTCATCGGGAACGACTCCATTGGCAAGTGGCTCGCCGAGTTCGCGGGGTGCATCGTCTAATGAAATTCGCAGCGCAGATCCAGAAACTGGAGTCAAGCCGGTTGCTTGTTCAAGTTGGCTAATTTGGGAGCTCAAAACGGGATCTACTTTAGTTATGGATAAGTCGTTAACTTCGTTTGCCAAAGTATCAACTTCTGACTGAAGGACTCCGACTTTGTCTGCTCGGTCCAGAACTAAGCTTCTGAGATCTTCCAAGCCGCCGGTGCGTAAATTAGTGCCATCCGCAGTAACCCCACTGGCCACAAACAGGAAACCGGCAAGAGCCGCCGAACCTGTAACCAGGGTGGTTTTGGCTTTCCGGGAAAAGTTTCTCATTTACTTATCCACAGGGTTATCCACCGCTGGGGAGGAATTACACCCATGTCATTTACTTCCAGCGAGTGGCAAGCGCGAAACCAACGCCAATAAGGGCAAAGCCAATAAGTACGTTAGTTAGATTGCCCAAATCGGACATAAGTGGGACTTGGCTACCAATTAAGTAGAACACCACTATCCACAACAGCCCCAAGATAAACATGGTCACCATTGCTGGTGCGAGCCAAACCGGATTTCCTACTTTAAACGACTCTGGCGTTTTGGCCGGAGGTGGTGTGTAGGCGGGTTCTTTTGACTTACGTGACTTTGACTTAGGCATGATTCAACCTTACCCGCAAAGCTGAGACTTCAAAGAATTGCAAAAGAATTACAGGCCGATCAGGGCAGAAACTTGGGCATTTCTAGCCAAGGTGGCCAAGACCAAGAAAACAAAAATTCCGGCCAGTCCAGCTCGGTGGATTCGATCCCGATTCAATCGGTTGCCCTTGGTGTAGATAAAGGCGATTGCTGCACCAGTAATTGCGCCACCGAAATGCGCCCGCCAATCTATTCCAGATTGCAAAAATCCAATTACTACGTTGAGGCCTAGCAGCACTATCAACTGGGAAACATCGGTACGCATTTCTCGTCCGATCACAATAGTCGCCGTGATCAATCCGAAAATTGCGCCACTCGCCCCGACAGAAACGGTTCGCAAATCCGAAAACCAATATGACGCTACTGAGCCGCCCAGTGCGGACAAGATATACAAAGCAGCAAACCGCACATGGCCTAGCGAACGTTCAAGTTGTGGGCCTAACCAATACAGCGCGTACATGTTAAACAACAGATGCAAAATGCTGCCATGTAACAAGGTTGAAGTTAGTAGGCGCCACCACTCACCTTGTGCGATTGCAATTGGAATCATTCCGAAGGCAAGAGCGAAGCTACCCAACAGCAACGACAGTACGAAGATACTGATGCAAGTAACCAGAATCACTCGCGTAACTTTTGGAACCGTGTTGAACGATCCACCAAATCTAGTTTTAGGCAACGAGACCTGAGCGCCTGCAACGCACTCTGGACATTGGAATCCAACAGGTGCACTGATCATGCAGTCAGGACAGATCGTGCGATCACAACGACTGCACGATACATATGCCTCGCTATCGGTATGGCGAAAACAAGTGTTGTTCACGCTTAACCTCGAGAAACAGTAACGCTTTCGATTACTACATCATTAACTGGACGATCCATTTGTCCCGTTGGCACGTTTGCAATTGCATCCACGACATCGCGACCGGCTTGATCTGCAACTTCACCAAAGATGGTGTGCTTGAAGTTCAACCAAGTTGTTGGAGCGACAGTGATGAAGAACTGAGAACCATTGGTGTTTGGTCCAGCGTTCGCCATTGCAAGTAGGTACGGGCGATCAAAAACTAATTCTGGATGTGGTTCATCTTCGAACTTAAAGCCTGGGCCGCCGGTTCCTTGACCAAGTGGATCGCCAGCTTGAATCATGAAGCCAGGGATGATGCGATGGAAAACGGTTCCGTTGTAAAGCGGATCATTTGATTTTTGACCAGTTGCTGGATGTGTCCATTCAACTGAGCCATCAGCTAAGCCAAGAATGTTTTTTACAGTCTTTGGTGCGTGGTTATCAAAAATGTTGATGTTGATATCGCCGTGGTTAGTATGCAAAGTCATTGTTGAA
>JBILBY010000142.1:0-3114 GCA_044353415.1 Candidatus Nanopelagicales bacterium
AGCAAATACGTCATCGCTTGCCATCATTTCCATCAGGGCATTCTTAGTTTCGACCGAAACACCCGCACCGGGATCATTTAGCAAGAATCGGTCCGAGCCATGAATGTAGGCCGGAATTCCATATCCAGTTGCAACTGGAAAAATTGACCACATGTGATCGATATGACCATGCGTCAACATGGTGGCAATTGGCTTCAAATTGTGTTCCGCGATGATCTCTTTGATTCCAGGTGCGCTTCCTAAGCCTGGATCGATAATTATGCATTCCGAATTGGCACTAGGCGCGATTACATAGCAATTGGTCTGCCACGGACCAGCACCAAAGCTCTTAATTAACATGCCCACGCACCTGTTACTCGGAATTCCCCTAGGCTACCGCGAATTTGCTCATATCTAGGGCACCGTAGAATGATGAATTGTGCCTTCAAAACGAGAACGTGAACTAGCCCGAGCCAAATTTGCGCGTCAGCAAGAACGTCGCGCCCACCGCAAGGTGCGTGACCGCTTTGTCAGTATCGTGGTTCTCGGGTTGCTGTTTGTTGGCTTAATCGGCTTTGCCACATATCAGAATGGGCAATCCGACGAGATTATTGCCGATCCAGCCGCAAGCTCTTCAACTCAGCCTGAGCCGGTCGCAATTTCAACTAATGCCCCGATCGAGGGTTGCCAGGAACCAGTTCAAGTTCGAGCTAACAACATTACTTATGGCAGCGCTACGGCTGACTTGCCAACCGCCAGTGAATTCAGCATCGAAACAAACTGTGGCTTGATTAAGTTTGCAACGGATGCCAAGGCACCAACAACGGTTGGAACTATCGCTTGGCTTGCTAACCAAGGCTTTTACAACAACACTTCATGCCACCGCTTAACCACTCAAGGAATCTTTGTACTTCAGTGTGGCGATCCAGCAGGCGATGGCACCGGGAGTCCAGGCTTTAGCTTTGCAGATGAAAACTTGCCAACTGCAGGTGTCGATGGCAACTACATTTACCCACGCGGCACAGTTGCCATGGCAAATAGTGGTCCTAATACAAACGGCAGCCAGTTCTTCTTGGTATACCAAGATTCACCACTGCCACCGAACTACTCGGTCTGGGGAAACATCACTGAAGGCTTAGACGTGCTCGATAACGTTGCATCCGCTGGGGTTTTAGATGGATCTAGTGATGGTTTACCTAGCCAAGCAGTCGTTATTAGCAAGGCTTCAACTACGCCATAATTGGATGGCACACCAAGAGCCCATAAGGGACCCGAACAAAAGGACACGTCATGACAACAACTAACGAGTTTGGCTATGTAGATGACGAAGGAAACGTATTCCTAAATGCTCCTTCCGGGCCCACCAAGATTGGTCAGTACGCAGCAGGCGAACCAAATGAAGGCTTGGAGTTCTTCACTAAGCGCTATCACGACTTGATTTCCGAGATTGAATTAGCCGCAGCTCGTCTAAAAGACGGCAAAGGCAATGTTGAGTCCATCACCGCTTTGATTGACCGGATTGACAAGGCAATTGAAAATCCAAATTTGCTTGGTGACTTCGACAAGATTCGCGCTGGCAAAGATTCGTTGCTGGCTGGCTTCGAAGAGCATAAGGCCGCTGCTAGTGCAAAGAAAGCTGAAGTTAAAGCCGCAGCCCTTGCTAAGCGAGAAGAAATCGTTGCGCTGGCTGAATCCCTAGCAAACTCCACCGCTTGGAAAGTGACTGGCGAAAAGTACAAAGAGCTGCTCGACCAATGGAAGAAACTTCCAAACGCTGATCGAACCAAAGAACAAGAACTTTGGAAGCGCTTTAGTCACGCTAGATCTGCATTCGATAAGGCTCGTCGCGCATATTTCTCAACTTTGGACGCAGGTCGTACCGAGGCCGTAAGTGCCAAGAAGGCTTTGATTAAGAAAGCTGATGAGTTAGCTGAATCTACTGAGTGGGCAAACACCACAACTGCCTACAAAAAACTTATGGACGATTGGAAAGCTACGGCGCGTGCAGCTAAAGGCCAAGAAGAAAAGCTCTGGGCTGAATTCAAAGCTGCCCAAGATAAGTTCTTTGCAAAACGCAATGCTGCCAACTCCGTTCGTGATGAAGAGTTCACTAAGAACCTAGAAGTCAAACTTGAACTGCTCAAGAAAGCTGAAGCCTTACTTCCAATCACCAATGTTGACTCAGCAAAGGCTGCGCTACGTGAGATTCAGGAAACCTGGGAAAAGGCCGGACACGTTCCTCGCAATGACAAAGACAAGATTGAACGCCGACTTAAGGCTGTCGAAGATGCAATCCGCAGCGTGCAAGAAGAACAATGGCATCGCTCCAAGCCAGAGGTTGTGGATCGCGCTAATTCACTTGTTACTTCGTTTGAGGCCAGTATCGCAAAACTTGAAAAGCAAAAAGCTGCCGCTGCAACTGCAGGTAAGACTGCTGATGTTTCTAAGTTAGAGACTCAAATTGCTCAAGCTCAAGGTTTGCTAGAAGCTGCTCGCTCTGGCGCTGCAACTTTAGGTTAAGAAGTAACTCAAACTCGATAGACGTCATAGACGCCGTCGATACCCTTTACCGCACGAAGCACTTGATTCAAGTGTGACGGATCCCCCATCTCGAATGTGAAACGTGAGATGGCAACGCGATCCTTGGTTGTAGTAACTGACGCATTCAAAATGTTTACATGCTGATCTGAAAGTGCCCGGGTAACATCTGAAAGCAATCTGGCTCGATCGAGTGCTTCAACTTGAATGTTCACCAAGAAGATACTGCTCTTTCCAGGCGTCCAAGCAACTTCAACAAGGCGTTCTGGTTGAGTTCGCAGATCATCAGCATTCACGCAATCAGTTCTGTGGACCGAGATACCTGATCCGCGCGTAACGAAACCAAGCACTTCATCGCCCGGCACTGGCGTGCAGCAGCGTGACAATTTGACCCAAGTGTCATCGGCTCCAATTACGGTAATGCCAGGATCGGGTTTTGCATCGCGACGATTCGCCACTCGACTTGGCAAGACTTGCTCGGAAGCATCTTCGATTAAGCCTTCATCGCCACCAAGGGAGGCAGTAAGTCTGGTTACAACAGTTTGGGCACCTAAATGACCTTCACCAACGGCTGCATAAAGTGCGCTGACATCTGCG
>JBILBY010000014.1:0-10503 GCA_044353415.1 Candidatus Nanopelagicales bacterium
AGTGCTGAAAGTCCGCCATCTGCAAACACAAGAGCTTGAATGCCAACAACGACTGTCATAACAAGTACGGCAACCCAAGGACCAACCAAGATGGCAGCCAATGCGCCACCCATTAAGTGCCCACTAGTTCCGGCGGCAACTGGGAAGTTAATCATCTGGGCAGCGAAGATAAAGACTGCGACTAGACCTGCCATTGGGGCAGTTTGGCTATCAAGCGAACCTTTGGTCTTCTTTAGGCTCACTGCTACGGCGCCAGCTACTAGAACACCTGCACCTATGGAAACTGGGGCGTTGATTAGCCCATCGGGCATATGCATGAAAACTCCTTATTGCAAACTCTTTGCAATAAGGTAACACAAAAACCCGAAACTGGCACTTTTTGGGCAGTCTCGAGTCAAAATCTGGAATTCTGTGATTCTGCCCTTCACTCATAGGCTAAGGGAATGGCTGGTACACATCGCATAGGCAAAAAGCGCACCGCAGATGTTATTGCCGCTGAAATTGAAGCCACTTGCCTAAATATCAAGGCCAATGTGGCAGCCCTTGAGAAGTATGTGAAGCCAGCCAATTTGGCCGCTAAAGGTATGGGCTCTGCTGGGGCATTCTTCTTAGACGAAGATGGCGAACTTCGAGTAGAGCGCGTTGTTGCGGTTTCGGCAGCTGGAATCGGACTGCTTGGACTTCTAACCAGGTCTCGTAAGAACTAATCCGCTAAGTGATTGATTGGCATAGCTGCCATGTGATGACGTCGGCACAAAACTTCGTAACTAACAACACCTGAATCGCCACCGGTATCACCTACGGCAACTTGCTCGCCCTCAGTCACCATTACGCCATCGATAGTTCGCGCATTGTGAGTTCCACGTCGACCACACCAGCAAAGCGCCTCAACTTGCAAGACCTGAATTCGGTCAGCAAGTTCAAATAAGCGAGCCGATCCTGGGAACAATTCGGTTCGGAAATCACTTGCAATACCAAATGCAAAAACATCAATTTCTAAGTCATCTACTACGTGAGCAAGTTGATCGATTTGAACTCTGGTGTAGAACTGAGCCTCATCACAAATGAAAAAGTCCATTGGGTTTTCTTTGGAATTTTCAGCCAGCGCTAACGCAAAGAAATCTGTTTCATCTGTGACTTCAACAGCAGGGACTTCTAGTCCTAAACGACTAGACAATACTCCAGCACCAGCACGGTCATTGCGCGTGAAAACTATGCCTCGGCGGCCTCTACTGGCATGGGTGTAGTTCACTTGGGCGGCAAGGGTGGATTTACCACAGTCCATAGTGCCAGTGAAGAAAACTAATTCAGCCATGATTTTCCGAGTCTTGGTTAGCGGCGGGTTCGCCTACCCTGAAGTGTATTTCAGAGGAGTTCTAGTGCCAATTTTTTGCAAGTTAGGCTTAGTTCATTATGGATTCAAGCAAACCGTCACGGCCAGCTAACCACCTGCTATCAAAGGCAGTGCCAGCGATCGTTGCAGTTCTGTTGGTTTCGGCCTGCGGTTCCAACAGCCAGAATTCGTCACCTTCAAATCCGCCAGTATCAAGTACTCCAAGTGAATCTGCGATGCCAATAATTGATGATCTCCAGGATTACGCATTTTATTTCACCAGTGAGACTGCGCAAGGTTTTCGATTAGTGCGTGAAGTGCATCAAGTCAGCAAAGTCGAAAACGACTTAGGTGATGACAAAGGCTTTAACTCTTTGGTGATGTTGGTTGATGGACAGCTGCCGCCATTTGATGGCGATCACCGCACCCTCTGGAACAACGGAACCAAAGTAAACAGCGTGAGTGTTGTTGGAGGAGTTGCAACAGTTGACCTAACGCTCGGCCGAATTTCCTTAGGGGCAGAATCTGAACAGCGCGCCATTGATCAAATGGTTTGGACGCTAATTGAAAATGATCCAGCCGTTACTTCAGTGAAATTTACGATTGATGGACTAGTTTCAGAATCACTTGCTGGACATGTTGATTTCTCACAAGTATTTACACCTGCGCCAAGTTATGAAGTATTAGCCAGCGTTTGGATTGACTTGCTGGATCGAAGTGATGTTTCTAATCCAGTTTCCATAACTGGTTCAGCCTGCACATTCGAGGCGAACGTTGCTTGGGAGTTAACTAAAGGCGGAGATGTCGTTAGTTCTGGTGCGACAACGGCTGCTACTGCATGTCCAGATCGTTCGGACTGGGGTATTGATTTAGGTGAGTTAGCACCAGGAAACTACGTACTAAAGGTCTCAGATACTTCGGCTGAAGATGGCAGCTTAATTTTCGAAGACACTAAAGCGTTCACAGCCACTAGTTAAAGTGAAGCGACTTAGCGCATGATGAATGGATCACTGATCGGCGCTTCGCTGGTATTGATCCAAACCGATTTAGTTCTGGTGTAATCCAAAATTGATTCAGCGCCAGCCTCACGGCCTGTTCCACTTTGACCGTAGCCACCAAATGGCACCATCGGTGAAATCATTCGATAGGTATTAACCCAAACAATTCCAGCTCGTAGTGAGCGCACAAATCTATGAGCTCGACCGATGTCTTTTGTGAATACTCCGGATGCCAACCCGTACTCGCTGTCATTTGCGATTGCTAAGGCTTGCGCATCCGTATCGAACTTTAGGACGCTGAGAACTGGGCCAAAGATTTCTTCCTGTACACAGGCCAATGTTGACTCAGCACAATCCAAGATTGTTGGCTCGTAGTAGTAGCCAGATTCAAATCCTGCCGGAACTTTGCCACCGGTTAGCAATTTCGCACCAGCAGCAACACTGCGATCTACTATGTCTTGAACATGGACGAGTTGACGCTTTGTTGCAAGTGGACCCATTTCGGTTTCAAGATTCTGCGGGTCACCAATTTTGATGCGTTGTGCCTTTACAATCAATATCTCGAGCAATTGCGCATGAACACTTGAATGAACTAGAAGTCGAGAACCTGCGACACAACTCTGACCAGTTGCGGCGAAGATTCCTGAAACGATTGCATTCGCTGCGCTTTCCAGGTCTGCATCTTCAAACACCAATACTGGAGATTTGCCACCAAGTTCCAATGAGACGGCAGCCAGATTATTGGCAGAGTTCATGACGATTTGCTTGGCAGTAGTTGGGCCGCCAGTAAAGGCAATGCGATCCACGAGCGGATGACTTGTTAATGCCTTGCCACAAGAGTCGCCCATTCCAGTGATGATGTTCACCACGCCTGGTGGGAAACCCGCTTGGTCAATCAACTTGGCAAATCTAAGTAGGGGAGCCGGACCGTCTTCAGAAGCCTTAAGCACAACTGTGCAACCGGCAGCTAAGGCAGGAGCTAACTTAACTGCTGACAAAAACATTTGAGAGTTCCACGGCACAATTGCTGCAACAACACCGATTGGCTCGCGTCTGGTGTAAGCCTCCATGTCCGGCTTATCAACATCAAATTGCGCACCTTGGAGTTTGTCGGCTAAACCAGCGAAGTACCGGTAATACTCGGAAATGTACAAAATCACAGCTCTGGTTTCGCGGCGAATCTTTCCAGTGTCTTTGGTTTCAAGTTCTGCCAACACATCAGCATCGGCAGCCATCAAGTCGGCAAGTTTATAAAGAAGCTTTCCGCGAGCACTGGCATTTAGCGTTGGCCAAACTCCAGAAGTGAATGCCGTGTGCGCGGCTTGAACTGCTCGATCGACATCTGATTCAGTTGCCTTTGGCATAGTTGCCCAAGATTCACCAGAGGCAGGATCGATGCTTTCAAAAGTTTCGTTCGCTGGCTCGAACTTGCCGTTAATGAATTGTTGGAAACTTTCCAATGCCATGAAAACTCCTGGTGAGTGAGCCTGAAATCTCTTACGAGAAGGCAGGCATAACTTCGTCGATAAACAACTTTAGGCTGTCTCGTTTTTCTTCGTAGGTCATTGCACTATCTAGCCAAATACTGAACTGGGTATAACCCATCTCTTCATAGGACTTAAGGCGAGCAATCACTTCAGCAGGTGTGCCTACTAAACAGTTTTTACGCATAACTTCCGGTGCCAAATTAGGTTGAGCGTCGATTTCGGCCTGAGTAATTGGCTCGATGAATCCATTTTTGATTGGCGCTTCGGCCTTAAACCACTTTCCAAAGTAAAGGAAGAACTTTTGTAGCGCAGCTGAGCCCTTCATGAGTTCGGCTTCCGTCTTTGCAACGTAAGTGTGCATCAAGAGCATTAGTTTTGGTCGCGGCACTTCCGGATGGGCTGCGCAAGCTGTGTTGAACTTTTCCATCAAGTTAGCAACTTCTTCATCGCCATTTGCCAAAGGAGTTACTTGAACGTTGCAGCCAGTGGCAACCGCAAAATCATGGGTGTGTGGATCGCGAGCGGCAATCCAAATTGGAATTGGTTTTTGAATTGCAGTTGGCACCGCAGTTGTCTCTGGGAATTTCCAGTACTCGCCATCATGGGTGTAGTTACCAATTAGCAATTGCTGAACTGCAGGAACGAGCTCGCGCATTCGCAGGCCAGCCTCCATGGCATCAAGGCCAGGCATAAGGCGTTCGTACTCGAACATGTATGCGCCGCGAGCAATACCTAGGTCGAGGCGACCATTACTTGTTAGATCGCAAAGCGCTGCTTCACCAGCAAGACGAATTGGATGCCAGAACGGGGCAATTACGTTGCCAGTTCCGAGGCGAATCTTTGTGGTCTTGGCAGCCAAGTAGGCCAAGTTAATGAATGGGTTAGGCGCAACGGTGTATTCCATTGCATGATGCTCGCCAATCCAGATAGTTTCCATACCACCGGCTTCGGCCATTAGCGTGAACTCTGTTAGCTCATCGAGCAGTTGCTTATGTGAAACTGAATCGTCGTACCGCTCGATGTGGGCAAATAGTGAAAACTTCATAGCCATATCTTCTTACCTTCCAGCCTTACTTGGTTACGGATTGCGTAAATGTGGCTAAGGTCGCAGAAACTTCCTCAGGTGCGGTCAAAGTCATCATATGCCGGTGGCCCGTTAAGACCTTTGACGAACCATTCGGTGCCAAAGCTGCCATGGCCAAACTCATTTCTGGTGTTGAGTTTGGGTCACCATCGGCTGTGAAAAACAGCGCTGGAACCTTTAGTTCACTCAGACGGGCAGCGTGAACTTTATCGGAATTAGCAAAAACCGAGTAGGCCGCCTCGTAGCCTTTGGGGTTTACATCCAAAAGTAACTCTCGAGCAAGTGCTTCGGCTTCTGGGTATTCATGCGTCCCTGGTTTACCAAACCACCGTTCTAAAGTTTCAGAGAGATTTACGCTAACCCCACCCGCAGCTAAATCTGCTGCGCGCTGTTTTACCGAAGCACTTTGTTCAGCACTTCGGTTGAACACCGCATTTAGAGCACATACGCCAAGGCATACATCTGGAATATTGATTGCGAAATCCAAAGCAATAAGAGCGCCCATCGAATGTCCAGCAACAACGGCTGAACCTATTTCAAGTTCTTTCAACAAATCGACGAGTTGATGGGTGTAATCCGTCAGAGACAATTCGCGATTTGGGAGATCACTTTCGCCATGACCCCACATGTCGTAAATCAAAACATCAAAACTTTCACACAACAGATTTACTTCAGGTGCCCAGACCGATTTATTCATGCCAACACCATGAAGAAGAACAATCGTCGGACCGTTGCCGCAACGGCTCCATGCAGTGCCGTTGGAAGTTTTGCCAGAAACTATTGATTCAGGAAGAGCAAAACTAGTTGGCATTACTTCCAAGATCCTTAAGATCCTGGTAGCGATCACCAATGCGGTGATGCGGACGTCCGCCAATTGAAGCGCCAAGTGCTACAACAATTTCATCTGGTGCAGGCGCATCATTGATGGAGAACTGAATTGTTAAGTAATGTGAGCGCATTCCTTCATCCGCTTTATGCATAAGCGGAATTGAGATTGGGCAATTCGGGCCACCACGAACATTTGTAAAGGAAAGATAGCTGGTTGCACCTACGGCAGTGCGGTAATGATTACCAAACCGCAGGGTGTGAATCAAAGCAGATGCATGTTCGACTTCACCAGAGGTTCCAACGACTGCGGCCTTGCCGTAACCCTCAACAGCTTCACCAGATCCAGTCATCTCAAGGATTGATGCAGTCAAGATTTCACCAAGCTGAGGCGCAAGGTCGTGAATCTCTGGCTTTAAGTCTTCTACGAAGCCACGACCGGCCCATGGGTTAGTCAACACAGCAGCAGCAGCAAACATACGAAGTGGAGTTGCAGCAGCCTTGCCACCTTCAATCCGGGTTTCTTCGGTGTAAGTAACTAGTTTGCGAATCTGAACAGGTGCCATTTTCTGGTTCCTCCCGTGGGGTTCGAATTATGGCTCTAATCCTATTGCCAGATGGTTTCGATCAAACCATCGATGGCGGATTCAAGTAGTTCCTTAACGTGCTCGTAGGCAGCATCATCCTGTGAATATGGATCAGGGACCGATTGCCCAGGTTCAATTGCAAAGTCGAAGTCACGCATCATGAAAACCTTTTTGGAATGTTCTTCATGCGGGCTTAGGCCAATGACATTTGAATAGTTCTCGGAATCCATAGTCAGGATTAAATCGATGCGCTCTAAGTCTTGAGATTTGAATTGGCTGGCCCGATGTGTGTATTCGTATCCTGCTCGTTCCCAAGTGCGCTTGGATTGCGGATGCGGACCCTGACCAATGTGCCAAGCCGAAGTTCCACCGCTTTCGATTATTGCGATCGGAGAATTCAGATCTTTGGTGCGGTTGCTAAAGATCGCAGCGGCCATAGGGGAGCGACAGATATTTCCAAGGCACACAAAAGAAACTGAAATCTCATCACGATTTCGTAGTTCGGCTAAGTATTCATGATTCACTTAAGGACTACTTCTTAGTTGCTTTGATTGAAGCCGTTGCCATGTCAACAAGAAGTTTGGCATCAACTTTCCAGTCAACTGGAACCTTAATAGTTTTCTTGTTCACTTCGTAGTCTTTAAGTTTCGGTAAGAACTTGTCAATCACACCTTCACCCCACGGGGCAATCAGGAGATGCTTAGTTGCAACCGAAACACCAAAAACATATTGACCTTCGATCTTCAGCATGGGTTGATTCCAGGCAATAACAATTTCGCCTTTTGGAAATTTTGTCTTCAGTGCCTTGAATATTGCCTTTATGGTTTTCTGCTTCGTGGCATCAAGTGGAGCTAAGAAATCTTCCAGGGTATTGAATCGCTTAGAAGTGGTGTTTCCTTTTGAGTAGAGAACTAATGCATTTGCATGAGCCTGACTGAACCCGTGATTCTCGCGCAAGAAGGCGATCTGCTCTGGGTACTTTAGATCTTTGATCAACTTCATTTGGTCGTGCCAGTAGGACATTGGCAAGCCATGCTTCTTTTCGATAGCTGGAAAGTAAGATGCACGATCTGGATTCGTAGCCATAGAAGGATTTTAACAGGGATGTTGATTGACACTCCAACAAAATTTGTAATTCTGTTGGAGCAATAGTTGCGCCGTTTAGTAGATTACTAGAGTGCAAGTTCGACGACAGTTGATTTCCGCTACTTCAGTAATTGCACTTTTAATTCTTGTTGGTCTTCTCATTTCAAGTTATAGTCAAAAGGATGACCCCGGCTCGATCCCAACTGGGGAAAATGATTGGAAAGTTGCGAATCAAAGCCAATTGGCACCTACAGATGCATGCAAACTTTCTCGATCTAACGCAAGTCCATTTATATCGACAGGATTTCCAAGGCCTCAAGAATTTGTTCCTGTTTTTGGGAATCGCAAAGCCACTGTTTTATTCGTTGAATTCGAAGACAGAATCCTGAATCGATCCTTGATTGATGAATGGAAGTATCGGCAAATTCCATATGCCGAACGCACATTAAGCGAAATGAGTTATGGAGAATACGAATTAAACTTTGAGGTAATAGAGAATGTGTACAAACTCTCCAAAGATAGTGGAAGCTACCTCAGATCTGACAACCAAATTGGCTCATCTTCGCTGGCAAAGATTCCACTTGATAATGATCAACTTGTAGGTGAAACTCTTGGGCTTGCAGACTCTGGTGTTGATTTCTCAGACACAGACTTCCTGGTAATCGTTACACCCCTATTTGAGAAGCCGGTGGAAAGCGGAGCAACTGGAGCACGCGGATTTGATGTGGATGGTAAGTCGAACTTTTTAGTGGTAACTGGTCCATATGGTGACTACTTTGAGCGGGAAGAGCTAGATGATTGGTTATTGCACGAAACTGGTCACTTAATGGGCTTGCAGCACATTTACAACTTCCAGAGAGCTGCTGGTGCATTTGATGTTATGGGGAACTACATAGTTTCGGATACAGCATCATTTAATGACTTTATTGGGTGGAATAAGTTTTTTCTAGGCTGGCTTTCAAATACTCAAGTGAACTGCCTAGACGATTCAGTTTCATTTGAAACGTTTCACCGCTTAACACCGATAGGAAAAAACTCGCCAGATCTGAAACTGATTCTGCTTAAGCTATCTGAGTCTGAAGCGCTAGGTATCGAATTGCGACAGAGAAGCCACATTGATGAAATAGAAGAAGGTGACGAAGGGGTAATCATCTATAAAATTGATACCAAAATTCTGGATGGCCAAGGGATGATAGAAATTGTTTCAAGCCCTTCAGAGACTTTGACTGATAAAACGCACGGTTCGTCAGTTTTGGGAACCATGTCCAAGGGCGAGAGCTATTTAGGGTTTGGATACAAAGTAGAAATAATCGATTCAAATAGTGACAGCAGCTATGTATCGGTGCAAAGGCAATTGGAACCCTGAGTAACTCGAACGTAGTGAGATATGTGAGTTGCTTGAGCTTTGCTCAAGACGCAGAAAAGGTCCCAAAAGGGACCTTTTCAAGTACACCGCGAGGGACTTGAACCCCCAACCCGCTGATTAAGAGTCAGCTGCTCTGCCAGTTGAGCTAGCGGTGCTTGGTCGTGATTGTTCTTCGTATTGATTTAGTACAAGTGAACATTAGCAGTAGGTCAGGACTTGAGAAAATCTGGGGATACCAGCCCTGAATCCTTGTCTTCGTCATGTCCGGATTCGAGTGCGAGCAGACTAACTAGAACCAACACTATGCCTACATACTGCGCACCTACTGGAAGTCCGCGTCCAAGTACAGCCCCAAACAGAATCGCTACAACAGGAATTATGTTCAAAGTTAGGGCTGTTTGTTTTGTTGTTAACTTTGGTGCCGCGTAGTTAAACAGCAAGAATGGCAAGGTGGTTCCAATAACACCGGCGAATACTGCAATGTAGAAATAGTTTCCGACAGACTGCGGTGTTGCAATCTCGGTCTGAGTTGCAAACAAAACCACAATTGAGAAAAAGCTGGCTGAGGTCATTTGACCAAGAGTCAAAGCAATGGTGTTAACTTCTGACTTCAATCTACGCATCAACAGGCCGTAGATTGCACCACACAAACCCACACCTAAAAATGCCAGCGCTCCAACCAATCCAGCTGAAACGGACAACCCAAGGACAGTGACGTATTGGCCAGCAGTTTCTGGATTACTTGATTGGCCAGCAATGCCTACGACGATGGCACCGCTCACGCCAATTAGTAACGCAACAACGGACCATGGCGATAGCTTCTCGCGCAGAAATATTGCTCCACCGAGCGCAAGGAAGATTACTTCGCTCGACATCAAGATTGCGCCAGTTGTTACAGTTCCGTATTGCCATCCAATGTTGCCAAGCAGGTAAGCCAAGCCAGGCTGGATTAGACCAAACGGAAGTGCCAGTTTCCAAGGCACTTGGCGAATTGCTTCGCGAAGTGAGGGAATACCTAACGCGACGAGGAAGAAAAGCACAAGACCACTAATTATTTCGATCACAAAAAATGAAACTGGATCTATGAAGTCAATAGCAATGTCTGCAATTGGATTTCCAACTCCCCAACTGACCATGGCAAGCATCATGGCAATTAGGTATTTATTGGCGTGCAACATGGATCAAGTATCTCGGAAAATCAACTAGATAATGAAACCTGAATTAGTCAGCAAAAATCTGCTTGGCAATAACCATTCGCATGATGTCGTTGGTGCCTTCACCAATGCTCATTAATGGCGCATCACGATACAAGCGCTCAATTTCATACTCTGTTGAATAGCCGTAGCCGCCATGAACCTGCATAGCTCGAAGTGAATTCTGAATCGCAACTTCCGATGCAAATACTTTGGCTTGAGCTGTCTGCAAATCAACGCGCTTACCTTGATCAGCCTCAGAGGCCGCCCAATAAGTAAGTAGGCGAGCAGCTTGCAAGTCAGTTGCCATGTCGGCAATCTTTAGCTGAATAGCTTGGAACTCAGAGATGCTCTTACCAAATGCCATACGAGACTTGGCGTACTTAACAGCTTCTTCGTAAGCACGAGCTGCAATACCTACCGAGCGCGCTGCAATGTTTAGGCGTCCAGTTTCAAGCGCAGACAGAACTTGTTGCATGCCGCGGCCTTCAACGCCACCTAGAAGATTTTCAACAGGTACTCGAACTTCATCAAGGATGACTTC
>JBILBY010000188.1:0-10490 GCA_044353415.1 Candidatus Nanopelagicales bacterium
CACCGCGTCTGTCACGCCAAGAATCGAAACTAAGCCAGTGTCTTTTAAGAGTGCAACTAAGTCATTGAGTAGAGGTGGGACTACTCGCTTAAGTGCCTGCGGCAAAACTACGTGGCGCATAGTTTGGGAGGAACTCAATCCAAGGGAGCGAGCTGCGGCGCGCTGACTTGGATGAATCGAAAGTATTCCACTTCGAATAACTTCGGCAACGTAGGCCGAGTAAGTAAGCACCACAGCCGTAGTACCAAGAATCAGAACGCTATTGGTTAGGCCTTCGATCCGAAGTGCTGGAACACCGAAACCAATCAACAAAATCACGAGTAGTAATGGCACGCCGCGGAAAATGTCCACATACGCAGTTGCCAGAATCCGAAATGGTGTCAGTGCTGCTGATCGAGAGGTACGAAGCAGCGCCAGAATCATCGCGAAGATACCGATCATTATCGCCGCAATGATGGTTAGTCGAATGTTTACAACGAGTCCTTTAGCTACCGCGCCAAGAACTTCCCCACCATATGACCAATCAAAGAATGTGTCTTTAACTGACTGCCAACCTGGTGAGGTAACAATCAGGCGGATAAGTGAGCCGATAACTATCACGGAAGAAAGAGTTGCAATCAGCGCTTTCTTGCGGCCGATAGCTTTGCGTGAAGCCTGGCGATCTATCTCGCGCTGACTCGGAGTCCACGACAAAGCCCGGCCCGAGATATCTCGGGCCGGGCTGTCGTTATTCATGATCTAACTAAACCAGCACTATTTAAGTACTGGTGCTCCAGCCTCGGTTGAAAGCCACTTTGCAGTGATTTCATCAAGTTCGCCGCTGGCGCGGATAGCATCCACTGCCTGTGAAACACAGGATGTGATTGGGCTGTCCTTGGCTAGCAACAAACCGAAGTTGTCGCCATCGCCAGTTGATGGAAGCTGACCAACAATGATGCCGCCTTCAACTTCTACGCCTGAAAGGTAGAACGCTGTTGGAAGGTCAACGACGATGCCGTCAATCTGACCGTTCTTAAGCGCAGCTACTGCAGCAGCGTTGTCATTGAATGCCTGTGGTTCGGAACCGAACACAGTTGAGATTGCATCAAGCGATGTTGTTCCAACGCCTGCTCCAAGCTTTGCACCCTTAAGTTCTTCGATGGTTGTTAGACCTTCGATTGGGCTGCCAGCGAAGGAAACAATTGCCTGTGGTGCTGAGTAGTAAGGGCTGGAGAAGTCAACAGCTGCTTTGCGCTCTTCAGTGATTGAGAACTGCTGCAAGTTGAAATCGAAGTCCTTTGCACCTGGGGTGATTGCGCCATCAAATGTGGTGCGAACCCAAGATACGTCTTCAGCTGCGTAGCCAAGTTGAGCGGCAACTGCGTATGCAACTGCTGATTCAAAGCCTGCGCCTGAATCAGGCGCATCGTCGATAACCCATGGGTAGTAAGCAGGTTCGCCAGTTGCGATTGCAAGCTTGCCTGTTGTTAGTGTCTGCAAGCTCTCTGGTGCACATGCACTAGCAGCGGTTTCGGCTGCAGTTGGTGCTGAGGATGCGGCTGTTTCTGATGACGATGAGCATGCGGATAGAAGCAGCGCTGATGCTGCAGCTAAGGCAATGCCAAATCGACGTGTTGATGCGTTTTTCACGCTTGTCTCCTTGATACTTCGGGTGGCATGGGTCAACGGTTGTTCACCCATGTTGGGCCCTGTTATGGACCCGCGCTTGCCACTTACGTGGCCAGGTCCTCATCCGGAGGCACCCCATCGCGGTCTGCAAGGGTTGTCGGATAGCTAGCCGGGACTTATCACTATCACTCTTGACCTATTGAAAGAATAACAAAGTTTTCGCGTTGTGAAAAATCGACAGCAAAAGTGAAACAATGAATGAGTGTTAAGCCTTGAATTCAACCAAAGTATGCAGTTAGCCCTCGAGTTGGCTGCGAAAGCTTCGCAACAGGGAGATGTTCCTGTTGGCGCAATTGTGTTGAATTCCAATGGTGATGTTGTTGGTCGAGGATTCAACACCCGCGAAGTTGATAACGATCCGATGAACCACGCTGAGATTGTGGCGATGCGCGAAGCTGCGATCGCAAACAATTCATGGCGACTTGATGATCACACTTTGGTTGTGACACTTGAGCCATGCACCATGTGTGCAGGAGCTGCGGTTCAGGCTCGAGTCGGTCGAATTGTTTTTGGTGCATTCGACGATAAAGCCGGAGCAGTTGGTTCACTTTGGGATGTGGTTCGAGATCGTCGATTACCACACCGGCCAGAAGTTGTCTCAGGTGTTTTGGCTGATGAGTGTGGTGCGATTTTGAGTGAGTTTTTCAAAGCACAACGTTAATTTCACGATTTCTAATGTGTGCAAATAACAAGTAATCTTGATCTCGGTATCGTGTCCGAGCGGCCGAAGGTGCAACTCTCGAAAAGTTGTGTGCGTGCAAGCGCACCGTGGGTTCAAATCCCACCGATACCGCCATTTTCTTCTATTCAGTGATGGTTGTTTGGTCGACATTGAAGAAATCTTCAATTGCCGGAAAACCAATTGTGAACATAAACAATGCCAGCCCCACAAGCATCAAGATGGCAAGAAAAGTTTTTGCTAACTTCCCACCCGGAAGCTTGCTCCAAATCCAGGAATACATTTTTATTCCACCTGGCTCTCTTGCATGGCAGCTATGGATTCTGGCACTTGATCATATGGACGAACTTCCGTCAAGACACCCCACCAAATCCAACGATGTGTCGAACCCCAGCGAGGGTGACAGGTTGTTATGGTAATCATTTCCTCAACACCAGTTTTGTTCACGATTCCGCCAGGATTCTCATCCAAAACCCACATCGCATCTGGCTCAACGATTTCATCCAAGATCAATTTATAGACATACCAATTTCCAGAAGTTTGAATAATCACTTCATCGTTTTGCTTGAGTTGATCGATGTTGGCAAGTGGTTCGCCATAAGTTGCTCGATGGCCGGCTAGCGCAAAGTTCCCTTTTTCACCTGGCAGAGCATTGTCTGGGTAGTGTCCCAGTCCTGAAATTAAATCTTCAGGATCAACGCCTCTGGTGACTGGGAGTTCCCATACTTTGTCTTGCAGGCGAGGAATATAGATAAGTGCAAAACCTTTATGCAGTTCAGGTTCAGAAGCAGGATCTTCAGTCCACTTCAACTCGACTTCCGCTTTAGCCTCTGCGATATTTTGTTGTGAGACAAACATTGACCAAACTGTTTGATAGCCCGCAAACATAATTGCAAAAATTGCAAAAGTTATTAGGACATCAGAAAGTACGAGCATGACTTTTGCGGACTTTCGCGGACGAACTTGCTCAGGCTCGATTACAACCGGCGCGATCGTGGTAATCAGCTCTGGCTCTGGTTCTGGTTCTGGCTCCGGCAGGGATTCAGCCTCAACCGGTTCCTGGGTTTCCTTGAAATAAGTAGGAATTTCCGGAATTTCTTCGGCTTCTGGTGAGACTTTTTCAGGTTCCGCCGATACCTCTATATAGGGAGGTGAGACCGATACCGCGGCAACCGCTGGAACTATAGGTTTAACTGTCTCTTCCGAAATTGAATTAAGGATGTCCTGAACATCTTTTTGTTGTTTCGAGTCCTTATATATAGGTTCAGATTTGGGAGATGCAGCTGTTCCAGGCCTTGGTTGAAAGGCTGCAATTCCATTCGGTGTGGCTGCGACCAAGATTCGATTTGAGAAAGTCTGGGCCATGATGAAAGTTCGCCAAATGGCAACGTCAACTGTGGTTCCTTGAGGTAATTCACCAAGCAGCAGCCTTTGCCCTTCGGGCAACACAACTACATGCGGTCCACCAAAGCGGGGCCAGTTAGAAACAACGGAAACTTCGTCTCGTTTGAATAACCCCGGTTCATTTGTTTCGGAAATGTAGTCAGCCCGCCGGATGCTCTGCTTCTCCCCATCTCTATCAAGATAGATAGAGATGTCTGACTCACCAGGAGTACGAATTGTGGCCAAGATGCGCAAATCTGAGCGCAATGGCACCGCATTAGGGTCGAATTGGATGCGATCAAAGGCCACGACTTACTCCTGGCCTGGATGCGAAATTCAACAAAACTCCAACTTTGAACGGACATTCAGACATTACGTTTAGCTATATTTTTTCTAGATCAAACACAGGGAAATCCCTGCATAAAAATGGTTCTAAGGCTTACGACTCAATATCCGCAGGCCACCTGCGCCAACCATTGCCAGGATGCCAAGCAGTAACAGCACGTCTGGACGCTGGCTACCAGTATTCGCAAGGCCAGTCTTCTTCTTTGGCTTTTTCACCACTGCGCTGTCTTCAACTGTGATGATCAAGTTGGCATTAGCTAGCATTCCTGCGCCATCTTTGATGATGTAAGGGATTGTGGCTTGACCGATAAAACCATCACGTGGTGTGAAAGTGACCATGCCAGAGCCCGGGGAAACTACGTAAAGTCCATCAATTGTGGTCACTGACATCTTTGTGCAGGCAGGTGAGATTTCTCCGGCGCCGCAAAGGCGAATTGTTGTTGGATCAAGCGCAACCGATCCTGGCTTGTCATTTGATACTGGGTTTAGCACTACCGAAGTTCCAGGCTTGGTCTTTGTAACATCAACGGTTGCCACTGGTCTACTTGGCGCACCAGGTGCGACCGGAGGGAAAATTGTTGGAACTAGAAGTGCAGTTGCTGACCTAACTCCACCGGCTCCAGTCCAGTCATTCCAGATTTGATAAGTTGGTGGGTATTTGACAGTGCCTGTAAAGCCGGAAACTGGAGTAAAGACAACCTCGCCAGTTGTGGCA
Source organism: Candidatus Nanopelagicales bacterium (assembly GCA_044353415.1). Classification (GTDB taxonomy): domain Bacteria; phylum Actinomycetota; class Actinomycetes; order S36-B12; family UBA5976; genus UBA5976. The sequence continues at coordinate 4,791 of JBILBY010000188.1, forward strand.
TTAACTTCATACGTTCCTTCAACGGTCTGAACCTTTGTTGCAGTGCAATCAGCAGGCGTTCCAGACATTGCAACGAATGTTGAGTTGTCATCACAAAGCTTGATCGAAGTTGCCACCAAATTTGGCGCAGGTAAAGATGATCCGGATGGAACCGCGCCAGCTGAGTCATTTAACCAAGGCTTTAATGTCACTGGATTGTTGAACTGGGCAGAGCCAGCATCAAGAGTTGCCGAAGGCGCAGGCGGTGGCAACACAGTAATTGTGATTGTTGAGTATGCCTTTTGTCCTAAGTTATCTGGAAGCTGGTAGCCAATTGGCGGGGTGGTTCCAATGAAGTCTGGCTCCGGTGTGAAGGTAACTAAGCCAGTTGCTGCAACGGTTAGCACGCCAAGAACATCGTTTGTAACAGGATCATTAACAATTACAGTTGAGGCAGCGCAGTCTGGTGGTGGTTCATTTGCAGCACATAGGAAGATTCCGCTTGGAACCTGAGCACGGGTATCAGGGTAAAGCGTTGTTGACGCACCCCCGCCTGGACGGTCATTTCCAACTGGAGACAGGGTTTGGATTGCTCCTTGCACGCCAGTTGAGAAATCAGGATTAGCAACCGGTGGTGGCGTAATTGTTGGAGTTAGCGTTGAAGTCACGCTGCGGCCAAGGCCATCGGTGATCTTGTAGGTGACTGGTGTCTTTGCCCCTGGGGTTGCTGTTGAGAGCGCAGCGTAAGTAACAATGCCGGTTGTTGGGTTGAGTGTGTAAGTTCCTTGGCCTGGGATTGTGACAATTCCATCGGTATCGCAAACAGATGTAGCTGGATCAATAATGCAAACACTTGAGTTTGTTAAATCCGGTGCGCCAGTTCCCTTGGTTGCAAGAGCTGGGTCAGTATCCCCTGTTGTGCCATCAAAGATTGAACTAAATACCTTTGACTGACCTGGCAAAAGTTCAACAGTGTCAGGGGTAGCTGTTGGAACCGGTGGAACTGTGACAGTTGGTGTGTAAGTAGTTGAAGACTTTTGGCCAAGCTCATCAGTAACTGAGTAGGTAACCGGAGTTGCAGTTCCAGTAAAGGTCGGCAGTGGGTCAAAAATGATGATATTGGTTGACGGGTTTAACCTGTAAGTGCCTTGGTTGGCAATCACTACCTCGCCTGCAGCATCGACGGTGCAGTTAGGTGCAGTGTCGGATGGGGCGCAAAGACGAATCGAACCATCCTCCAAAGATGTTCCAATGGCAGCACTGTCTCCGGTGTTGACGTTATTAGATACAACGTCGCGAGTCTGGTTGGTATCCCATGGACCAGTTGAAGTATCTGGGATCAGTGTTGGCGGAGCAATAACTGTTGGTGTGTAGGTCGAAGAGGCTTTGCCGCCGACAGAATCAGTAACTTGATAAACAACTGGTGGTGGCGTTCCAACATAGTTTGGATCAGGGGTAAAGGTCATAACGCCATCGACAACAACATAAGTTCCAACACCTGAGACGGTCAGAGTTGTCAGCGTGCATGCGGTTGTTGTTTGCGGCGTTGTTGTGGTTGCAGGACATAGTCGAACTGATGTTGGATCTAACGTGATTCCAGCAGCTGCAGCTGCATCTCCTGGCAACAGATCAATAGTTTGCGCAGCTCCCTTTGGTCCAGATGTTGTTTCAGGATCAGCTGTTGGCGGAGTAGCTGCATTAACTGTTGGGGTGTAAGTAGTTGTGGAAACTTGATCCAGAGCATCGGAGATTGTGTAAGTTACTGGGCGAGCAGTTCCAACAAAGGTATTTACTGGATTAAAGGTGATCACATTTGTTGCTGGATCGACGGTGTAAGTTCCCTGGCCAGCCATAATCACTTCTGTGACGACGCCGCCGACAACAGTTTCGGTGCAGTCAGTAGCGTTAGCACAATCAATAGTTATTGAGTTGGCCTTGATAGTAGTTCCAGCTGCTGCAGTATCTTGACTATTTGTCTTGGTGTTAGTCGTGTTGGCACCAGAAGTACTAGTCACAACGTTCATGGTCTGAGTAACGTCCCAGCCAGCAGAAGTTGTGTCGGCAACTACTGCTGGCGGAGCAATAACTGTTGGTGTGTATGTAGCTGTTGCCTTAGCCCCGAAGTTGTCAGCCACTGTGTATGAAAGCGGAGTTGGGGTGCCTGAGTAACCAGTTACTGGTGTAAAGGTCATAACTCCGGATGAATCAACGCTATAAGTTCCAACTCCTGGAACTGTGACTGAAGTCTTGGTGCAATCAGGCGCAATTTCAGCAGTTGGATTTGGATCACAAAGTTTCACAGATGCAATATTCAGCGGAGTTGCACCCCACGCCGCTGAGTCGTTAACAACCAAAGACTTGGTTTGCGCAGTGTTCATTGGACCGGTGGATGTGTCGTTTAGCGCAGTTGGTCTGGCAATAACGGTAGGTGTATAGGTTGACGCAGCTTTTTGACCAAACGTGTCTGTCACTGTGTAAGGCAGCGCCGGTGGTGTTCCTGTGAAAGTAGAAACCGGAGTAAAGGTCATCACTCCCGTTGCACTCACGCTGTATGTTCCAACATTTGGAACTGTGACTGATGTAGCCGTGCAGTTAGGTGAAGTCTCTCCATCTGAACATAACTTGACCGAAGCTGCATCCAAGCTGACCTGGGAAACACCCGAGATACCCGGACTGTCCGTTCCTTGTGGGTTAGTTATCAAGTTAACTGTTTGGACCAGACCTTGGCCACCCGTAGTCGTATCAGGAAGTGCCGTTGGTGCTGGAGGCTTGTCAACCGTTGGGGTAATTGTTGAACTAATTGTTCGGTTTAGGGAATCAGTTGCCTGGTACGTAACGGGCGTAGTTGTAGTTCCAGAGAATGTTGGTTCCGGGTTAAAAGTTACAGCGCCAGTTGAAGTATTAACCGTATAAACGCCATCGGCTGTAGTCACCGAAGTTTCGTTACAAGCTGGTGGAACTTGACCGGTTCCACACAACTTAACCGAATTTGCAGTGATCGGGAAGTTCGAATTTGCAGTGTCGTTTGAGGTAGGCGTATAAGTCTGATTCGTATCGTAAGCCGAGGTCTGTGCATCAGGAACAGCAACAGGCAGAGGTGGTGCGCCAACAGTTGGGGTGATGGTTGCATTCACAGTGCGCGACATCATGTCCGTAACTTGATAAGTAACTGGTGCATTTGTTGTTCCGGTGAAATCGGCATCTGGGTTAAAGGTGACTGTGCCATTCGTGCTGACGGTGTAAACGCCATCTACAGTTGTAACGCTCAGTGCGACACAGTTTGGTGGAACGGATTCGTTAACGTCACTAGTTGTAACATTATCTGGGCCACAAAGCTTTACCGTTGTCTGATCGAGCGGGAATGCTGAGGTTGCAGTGTCATTTGCAAGTGGTGAGATCGTTTGATCTTGATCGTATGGACCAGATTTCGTGTCATTGGTTGCGGTAGGTGCTGGTGGTGTACCAACTGTCACCGTGATCGTTGAACCAACTGTACGGTTTAGTGAGTCAGTCACCTGGTAGCTGATTGGAGTCGCAGGGCCGGTAAACGATGGCAATGGATCAAAGGTCACAACACCAGTAATTGGATTAACAGTATATGTACCTTCATTCAAAACCGTGAGTGTGGTTTTGTCACAGGCAGGATTTCCATTAGGGGTTTGTCCCGCTCCACAGAGCTTCACAGTAGTTGGATTCAATGGGAAATTGGAATTTGTACTAAGTGCGTCGTTGGTCAGCGGATTAATGGTCTGGTTCGTATCGTAATTACCGGAACTCGTATCTGGTGCTGCAACAGGTAGTGGAGGTGCACCAACAGTTGGGATGATCATTGCAGTTGCGCAGGTAGCTGGCGGTACTGGATTCCAATCACTTCCGATTAAATTACAAACCTGATAAGTAGGAGCATTTGGATCAGTTCCTGTAAAGGTTGCCACTGGCGTAAAGGTAACTACTCCTGATGTTGTGTCTACAACGTAAGTTCCTGCAGGTGTCGTGATGGAAGTTGCAACACAGTTTGGTGCAACTGATTCATCAATAGTGGTTGTGGCTGGGTTATCAGGTCCACAGAATCGGACCGATGTTGGATCGAGACTTACTGTTCCAACACTCGTGTATCCAGTTAGCCCAGCAGTGGAACCGGCTGAATCATTGGTTAGTGGATCGATCAAAGTTTGTGGAGTGTTGTAGGCGCCACTCGAATAATCAGTCACCGCTGAGGTTGCCGGTGGTGGTAAAACAATGATTGAAATTGTTGACGTAGCGACTCGATCACGTGAGTCTTCAACAATGTAACTAATTGTTGGGACTATTCCATTGAATGTAGATATTGGGGTGAATGACACAAATCCAGTTACAGGATCAACTGTGAATGTACCTTTTCCATCAACAGTTAACGTTAATGCTGTGCAGTTTGGTGAAGTCTGACCTGAACCACAAAGCTTTACCGACGTCGGATCAAGCGGGAATGCCGAATTCCCTAATTGATCATTTCCTAATGGGTTAATTGTTTGAACGATTCCCATTGCACTACTTGATGAATCAGGTTTTGCAACTGGCATTGGTGGATCCGCAACAGTGACAGTGATTGTCGAGTTTACGAACTGGTCCGAGTCATTTGATGCTTGATACTTAACTGGAGTTGCGGTGCCGCTAAAAGTTGGAAGCGGATCGAAAGTTACAACGCCTGTTACTGGATCAACAACATACGAACCTTGCCCAGGTACGAAGAGTGATGTCTGGGTGCAGTTGTTTGGTGTTTCAAGTGGGTTGGTTCCACAAAGCTTTACAGATGCTGGGTTCAACGGGAAGTTTGGATTTGCATTAATCGTGTCATTTGTAAGCGGATTAATGGTTTGGTTCGTATCGTAATTTCCAGAAGATATGTCCACTTGAGCCGCTGGACCCGGAGGTGCACCAATAGTTGGCGTAATTGTTGAATCGATTGTTCGGTTAATGGAGTCCTTAACCTGGTACTTGATTGGAGTGGCTACAGTTCCTGAGAAAGTCGCAAATGGGTTGAACTCAACTGCGCCCGTTGAAGTATTTACTGTGTAAACACCATCGGCAGTGGTTAGTGAAGTCAAAGTACAGTTTGGTGGAACTTCGGCTTCAACCGGTGGATTTGTTGTAGCAAACTGACACAACTTAACTGTGGTCAAGTTCAGTGGGAAGTTTGTGTTTGCGGTGTCGTTTGAAGCAGGCGTGTAACTCTGCGTGATGTCATATCCAGTTGTTTGTGCATCTGGAGCGGCAGATGGCGCAGGTGGTGTGCCAATTATTGGTGAGATTGTTGAATCAACAAAACGCCCAAGTACATCCGATGCCTGGTACTTAATTGGCGTGGCCGTGCCTGTGAAAGTAGGAAGTGGATCAAAGGTAACTGCTCCAGTTGTTGGGTTTACTGTGTAAGTTCCTTGATTCGCAATTGTCAATGACGTTTGGGTACAGGTATTTGGTGTCTCAGTTGTGGCGCAGAGTTTCAGTGAATTGGTAAGTAACGGTGTGGCTGAGTTTGCGGTGTCATTTGATAGCGGCGTGTAATTCTGAGTCACATCCCAGTTGGAGGTAATCGTGTCAGCAGTAGCACTTGGGGCTGGTGGAACACCAACAGTTGGCGTAATGGTTGCGGAAACTTTTCTATCAAAAGAATCTGAAACTTGATAGGTAACTGGATTTGTGGAAGTTCCTGTGAAAGTTGGTGCTGGATCAAACGTTACAGTT
>JBILBY010000143.1:0-3096 GCA_044353415.1 Candidatus Nanopelagicales bacterium
AATGAAGAGAACCTTCCCTTTGCAACCCGACTAACCTTCAAGGATTCAACAACGTTCACACCAACATTTCGAACTGCAGCTAAGCCAAATCGAATATCAGTACCAATTGCGGTGAAATCAACATCGGATTCATTGACATCCGGTGGCAGAACTTTGATTCCCATTCGACGGCATTCGTTGAGATAAACCGCGGATTTGTCTTTGTCATCTTTAACGCTGGTAAGCAGCGCAGACATGTATTCAGCTGGGTAATTGGCCTTGAGATAAGCCGTCCAATACGAAACAAGTCCGTAGCCAGCACTGTGCGCTTTATTGAATGCATAATCCGAGAATGGAACCAAAGTTTCCCACAACTTATTGATAGCAACTTGAGAGAAGCCACGTTCTTTCATGCCAGCTTCAAATGGCACGTATTCCTTATCAAGGATCTCTTTCTTTTTCTTACCCATAGCTCGGCGCAATAGATCTGCTTGACCAAGTGTGTAACCAGCAACCTCTTGGGCGATCGCCATAACCTGTTCCTGGTAAACGATAAGTCCGTAAGTGTCACCCAGAATTGCGGCTAATGGCTTTTCTAAGTCTGGATGAATTGGAACTTGGGTTTTGCGCTTGTTCTTGTAATCCGCGTAATCAGTGTGCGCGTTTACACCCATCGGACCCGGTCGATACAAAGCAAGAACCGCAGAAATATCTTCAAATGAGTCAGGATTCATGGAGCGCAACAAAGATCTAATCGGTCCACTATCGAGTTGGACTACACCCAGAGTGTCGCCGCGGGCCAACAATTCATATGTCTTTGGATCGTCAAGGCCTAGTTCTTCAAGTACTACAGTTTCGCCTCGGTTTGACATGATGTTGAGCAAAGTGTCATCAAGAACCGTTAGATTTCGAAGCCCTAAAAAGTCCATCTTTAGTAGACCAAGTGATTCACATGCACCCATATCGAACTGGGTAATAATCGCGCCGTCTTGGTCTCTGCGCCAGACCGGTAAGACGTTGATCAATTCTTCTTTACACAAGATAACGCCGGCAGCATGCACACCTGGCTGGCGCTTTAGACCTTCAATGCCGCGCGCAGTATCAACAACTGCCCGTACATCAGCGTCGTCTTCGTATAAGTCTCGGAATTCACCGGCTTCGCCATAGCGATCATGTTCTGGGTCAAAGATTCCCGAAAGTGGAATGTCTTTACCCATGACACCAGGCGGCATTGCCTTAGTGATTTTGTCGCCAAGTGCATACGGGAAGCCAAGTGCGCGAGTTGAGTCTTTAACAGCCGCTTTAGCTTTAATCGAGGCATAAGTAATGATCTGGGCAACGCGTTCTTCACCATACTTATGAGTTGCGTAACGAATCATCTCGCTGCGTCGACGTTCATCAAAGTCAATGTCGATGTCGGGCATTGAAATACGTTCTGGATTCAAGAAGCGCTCAAAGAGTAAGCCGTGCTTAATTGGATCTAGTTCGGTGATGCCAAGCGCCCAAGCAATCAATGCACCAGCTGCCGAGCCTCGACCTGGACCAACGCGAATACCTTCTTCGCGGGCGTGACGACATAAGTCAGCTACCACCAGGAAGTAGCCCGGGAATCCCATTTGCTCTACGACAGCTAGTTCGAACTTCGCCCGTTCCAGATGTTCCTTTGGAATCTTGTTTCCATTGAATCTGCGGTTTAATCCAATCTCAACTTCTTTAACTAACCAAGTGTTCTCAGTCTCGCCGGCTGGAACTGCGAAGGAAGGTAGCAAGTCTTGACCTTCAACGAAGTTAATGTTGCAACGTTCTGCAATCAATAAAGTGTTGTCACAGGCATCAGGAAGTTCGCGCCAGACTTCGCGCATTTCGGCGGCGGTTTTTAAGTAAAAATCCTGCGCATCAAACTTGAAGCGCTTTGGGTCATCCATAGTGGATCGAGTACCGATGCAAAGCAGCACTTCGTGCATCCGCGCATCTTCTGGGTAGACGTAATGAAGATCATTTGTGGCGACTAACTTCAAATTCAAATTCTTTGCGATCTTTAGCAAGTCCTCGCGGTGTCGACGTTCAATACCTAAGCCATGGTCCATCAACTCAACAAAGTAATTGTCTTGTCCCAAGATCTCGCGCATAGTTGCAGCAGTGCTTAGAGCTTTGTCGTAATTACCCGCCTGCAACCAGCGATTAACTTCACCAGAAGGACAGCCAGTCGTACCGATGATTCCTTTGCCATGCTTTTCTAAAAGCTCAGCATCAAATCTTGGTTGGTAGTAATAACCTTCCAGGCTGGCTTTACTGGAAAGCCGAAACAAGTTATGAAGTCCAACGTTGTTTTCGGCCCAAAGTGTCATATGGGTGTAGTTGTATCGGCCACGACCGGCACCATCTAATGACGTGTCATCAACTGCCGGGGTTCCAAAATCAAATGGGGCGCGTAGTGCACGACCTTGTGGCGCGAAATATCCTTCGATGCCAATGATTGGTTTTACATTTGTGGATTGTGCTTTTTTCCAGAATTCAAACGCGCCATATAAATTGCCATGATCTGTCATCGCAATGGCCGGCATACCCAGTTCTTCAGCTTTTGAAAAAAGGTCACCCAAGCGAGCAGCACCATCCAGCATTGAATACTCGGTGTGCACATGTAGATGCACGAACGAGTCATTGCTCACAGGATTAGTTCCTTTTATTCAGAGGGTAAGTACGCGAGAGGAAGGACGCTCCCCTAGGTTACCTGCGACCTGTGACAAGAAAGTGCAGTGGGTCGAAGTGAATTTTGCGTGGCTGAACACTTGGGACTAAGCCCACGGACTTGGCAGTTTCTTTTGAGCCAAGTGCCCAGCACTTTGCTATAGGTTACGAGCCAGTTCTAAGGACTTGGCTAAATCTGGGGCGTATTCGGAGTGGAAAGTAACTCGCTCGCCTGACACTGGATGTTCAAAACCTAATCGGACGGCATGTAGCCATTGCCTGTCTAGTTTGAGTTTGGCTGCCACAGTTGGGTCTGCGCCATATGTGAGATCACCACAGCAAGGGTGTCTTAGCCCTGACATGTGAACTCTAATTTGATGAGTTCGACCGGTTTCCAGATGCACCTCTAGTAACGACGCGTAAGCAAAC
>JBILBY010000144.1:0-3093 GCA_044353415.1 Candidatus Nanopelagicales bacterium
ATGCGGATCGAGTGATTCCGGCATAGGACCTAGAAGTGCTGTTACAACACAATCTGAGCAAGCAATGTCGCGCATAATGCAGCTCGAGCAATCAATTAACATACTGGGCTCCTAAAAGCTTCGGTTGTCTAACTGCTGCCAACGATATGAGAGCCCTCCGACAGTTTTACTGGTCGTGTCGCGTGGTGTGGCGAAATGCCTGCTCTGGTCCTGGATTTGTCGGTGTTTGCAGATAAAGTCCCCATTATGAGTCCGAATCCCGATTTCGAATCCCAGTCAAATGGGGCAGTTCTGACTATTTCTGACATTGGTAAACCGCTGGCTCACACCACGTTCGTGATTGTTGACCTCGAAACTGCTGGCGGCAAACCAGCTGATGCCGGGATTACTGAAATCGGCGCCGTCAAAGTTCGAGGTGGCGAAGTCATTGGCGAGTTTCGAACATTTTGCTCACCAGGCGTGCCAATTCCAGCCTTCATTTCAGTCCTGACTGGAATTACAGATCACCATGTTGCGGATGCCCCAAATGTTGCTTCCGCAGTGCGCGAGTTCTTGGCGTTTGCAAATTTTGAGTCAGGCGACCAACCAGTTCTAGTTGCGCACAACGCCCCGTTCGATGTGGGATTTTTGAAATCTGCTTGTGCCAAATTTGATATTGAGTGGCCCAAGCCACCAGTTTTGGACACCGTGATTCTGGCTCGCAAGATTCTACGCAAAGATGAAGTGCGAAATCGAAAGCTTTCCACATTGGCACAATTCTTTAGAGCTCCAGTTAGTCCAACTCACCGCGCCTTGGATGATGCTCGAGCAACAACATCTGTGTTGCACGGCCTAATTGAACGCGTTGGAAATTTGGGTGTGCATGATCTTGAAGGATTGCAAACTTACAATGGTCCAGCAACCGAGAAGCGAAGGCGTAAACGATATTTAGCGGACGGACTTCCCGAGTTACCAGGTGTCTACATTTTTTACGATGGCAACAACCGACCACTTTATGTTGGAACTTCAACCAACATTAGAAAACGCGTCATGTCATATTTCACTGCCGCGGAAACGCGCAGTCGCATGACCGCAATGATTGAACTCGCCCAAAGAGTTGATGCTCATGTTTGTAGTACCAAACTTGAAGCTGCCATCCGCGAACTGCGCATGATTAACGAGTTGCGTCCAACATATAACTTTCGCTCCAGGAATCCTGAGAAAACTACCTGGTTAACCATGACGAATGAAAAGTTTCCAAGACTTTCACTCTCCCGCCAGTCTCACTTACCAGATTCAGAACGCATTGCCGTTGGCCCGTTTCCAAATGGAAGTAGTGCTGAACTCGCAATGCATGCAATGCACCAAGCTACAGATTTACGGCAGTGCAAAGAGCGCATTACAAGTAAGTCTTCAATCTCGCCATGTGTCTTATTTGAAATGAAGCGTTGCATTGCGCCGTGTTTAACGGGTGCGGAAACCGTTGGTTACGAAGACATTGTTTTAGAAGCTAGCTCAATTCTCAATGGAAACTCCTCAGAGGTTTCTCGCAAGCTGATGGAAAAGATTGTGACTCTAGTAAAGGAAGAGAAATTCGAAGACGCTGCCTTAGTTCGGGATCGCATGCATGCTTTGGAAGACGGCGTACATAGATCCAGCCGGCTGCGCGAGATTACCGCAATCCCACTTGTCATTGCGGCTCAGGCAAATGCGCTTGGCGGCTGGGAAATCCACGCAATCTCACACGGTCGATTTGCCGGAGGCGTTGTTGCTCCCCCAGGCCAAGACCCAAAGCCTTATCTTCTTAAGCTCAAGGGTTCCCTTGCATCAGACGTTGGCTTACCAACGCTTGTGTCCGAGGTGGAATTAGTCCTTAAGTGGCTGGGTGATGGAGTTACTCGATTAGTTGAAATCACTGATGGCCATACTTGGGCGCATCCAATAGCAGCCAGAGTTAGGGCAAATGAACTAGTTGGCAGCTAGTGCGTAGCGCTGACTAATCGAAACCCAAACATCTAACAAAGATTTAGCAGCACCGGTATCCAGTGAGCTGTAGGCAACTGGCAGCGCTCGAGATATTCGAGCAACCGTTGGGTCTTCGACGGCACCAAAACGCTTCGCACCTTTTGCTGCGTCATAGGCAACCATGGTTGCCGCAGCATTAAGCGCAACTACATCTCTGATCGCCGCGAAGTTGCCATCTGATCTGCCTGCGAGAATTTCACGCACAACTTGGGCGTTGAATTGCGCATCACCACCGTGTAGTTGCTCCAACGTTGCTGGTTGTAAACCAAGTTCACTTGGCGCCAACAAAGATTCACGCAAACTACCTGAAGTGACATCCCAGATTTGAGTAGGTGCTGATGTTGAAAGCTCATCTAAGCCGTCTGTGCTGCGCACGATGATTGATTTAAATCCGCGGTCAAGTTGTACTTGCGCTAGAACTGGTGCAAGGCGAATGTCTGCGCAACCTAAAAGTGCAGCCTCAGGTTGTCCTGGATTCGAAAGTGGACCAAGCACATTAAATACGGTTGGCACGCCAAGTTCTTTGCGAACATTTCCAGCGTACTTCATTGCTGGATGATGTAATGGTGCAAAACAAAAAGCAATACCTGCTTCAGCAACACATGAAGATAACAAACTTGTTGGCATGTTGATTGCTACGCCAAGTGCCTCAAGTACATCTGCGGTACCAGCTTTAGATGAGATCGCGCGGTTCCCGTGCTTAAGAACTGGAAACCCAGCACCAGCAACAGTTAATGCGGCCATGGTCGAGATGTTTACGGTGTGAGCGCCATCGCCACCCGTGCCAACCACGTCAACTGCAATGCGATCTAAGTTAACTTCAATTGCATTAGCCAGCATTGCTTTAACCATGCCGCTGACTTCTTGTGGAGTCTCGCCCTTTACTCGAAGGCCAATTACTAGACCGGCTAATTGAGAATCAGTGGCGGTGCCGGACATCATTTCATTCATAGCCCAGAAGGCTTGATCAAATGACAAGTCGCTTCCAGAAACTAATGTCCCTAGAACTTGTTTCCAGCTATCTTCGGTCATGATCGAAGATTTTCCCTACTGGGAAATTGAATTTCGTGACTTGAGTAACTCTAAACA
>JBILBY010000145.1:0-3089 GCA_044353415.1 Candidatus Nanopelagicales bacterium
TAAATACACAATAATCATTGTGTATAAGGATTAACGCAGGCTGGCACCAAAGGATTTAGCGGCTGCGTCAACTCCAGCTTGGCGGGCAGCAGCTACTTCTTCGGCAGCCAATGTCCGATCTTGGGCTCGGAACCTAAGTGCGAATGCCAACGACTTATGGCCTTCGGCAACCTGGGAACCTTCGTAAACATCGAATAGTCGAATGTCTTCTAGTAACTCCCCGGCGGCTTCGCGAACCACATTCAAAACATCGGTCGCCGCAACATCTGCTTTAACAACTAGCGCGATGTCTTCCTTTGCAACTGGGAAAGTCCAAATTGCAGGAGCGGATGCAACAACGTTTGCTGCAGCTAGTAACGCGGAAAGATTTAGCTCTAAGGCAACTGCGCGTTTTGGTAGACCAAGATTTTCTAAAGCTCTTGGCGCAAGTTCACCGGCGTAACCAATTAATTCGCCATTAATTGAAAGTGCAGCACATCGTCCAGGATGCCAAGGTGCGTTGTCCCCTGCGGCAACTTCAATCTCAACGCCAAGTTCAATGCCAAGGGCTAACGCAATGTCAATTGCATCACTCCACGCTGCTGGAGTTGGCTTTGCGCCAAGTGCAGCTGGCTTTAGTGCGCCAGCAAGCAACACACCTAAGTGAAGTGGTTGTTCCGGAAGTAATGCTTCCAAGGCGGCAATGTCGGTTGCACTTGGGCGCTCTAGCACTGAAGGGCGCGGCGGATTTGTTACACCCGTTGCGCTCTGCTTGGCAGAAAGCAAACTCACAGAGGCAATTTCAAACAATGCAACATCGGTAAAGCCACGTGAGATGTTTCGAGCTAGCGCTCCAGTTAGACCTGGTAGCAAAGTTGTGCGCATAAGTGGCTGTTCATCAGATAGCGCATTTGCAAGCTGAACTGCGTGACGACGGGAATCCTTGGCTGGAATACCCAGTGCATCAAATTCAGCAACGCCAACGAATGGGTAGTTGCGAACTTCAACTAGCCCGCGACCAGCAAGGTGCAAGCCAGCGCGACGTTGTAGTTTTTGCAATTCTGTGAGTCCTCGACCTGCAGGTGCGGTCGGCAAAGTTGCTGGCACTTTTTCATAGCCATCGATTCGAATTACTTCTTCAACTAAATCAATGGCGGCAGCCAAGTCTGGACGCCAAGTTGGTGTGCGCACTGACCAAGGCGACTTTGAAGTATCAACAGAGCAGCCAAGGGAAACCAAAATCTTTTCCACACTTGCTGCATCGTAAGTATGTCCCGCAACCTTGCCTGGAAGATTTGGATCAAATGAGATCACGATTGGATCTGGGGCTTGTTCAACTCCAGAAGTTCCTTCGAAGGTTGCTCCCCCATGCTCGATCAACAGCTGAGCAAAACGTGCTGAGGCAACCGGTGGCAACATGCGATCAACACCGCGCTCTAGGCGACGGGAAGCTTCCGAGGAAAGTTTGTGACGACGACTCATCTTTGCAATTTCAGTTGGATTGAAGTGCGCAGCTTCCAGAACTACTCGAGTAGTTGTCTCTGAAATTTCGCTGTAAGCACCACCCATAACACCAGCTAACGAAAGCACGCGGGCATCATCTGCAATTACTAAATCTTCAGTTGTAAGGTCGCGCTTTACGCCATCCAAAGTTTCAACAGTTTCGCCAGCCTTAGCCCAGCGCGCCCGAATCGTTCCGGTGATCTTGTCAGCATCGAACGCATGCAGTGGCTGACCAAGTTCAAACATGACGTAGTTAGTTAGATCAACAGCAAGGGAAATTGAGCGAACACCAACTGCAGCCAAACGAGCCTTGATGAAATCCGGAGTTGGTGCTGCCGGGTTGTAGTTACCCAGAGTGCGCAGAACCAATAGATCACAAGCTTGGTAGTCATCACTGGCTGCCGGGATAACGGTGCCGCTGGCTTCTGGCAGTTCGGCTAAAGCAACACCAGGGTCAGTGAATGAAACGCCTTGCGAAATTGCAGCTTCTCTTGCCATACCGCGCATGCTTAAGGCATAACCACGATCTGGAGTAACTGAGATGTCTAGAACTTCATCACCTAATCCAAGGATTGGGAATGCGTTGTCACCTGGTGTGGCAGATCCAGCCGGCAAAATCAAAATGCCATCGTGCTCATCGCCAATTCCAAGTTCGCGAACTGAACAAATCATGCCGTCAGAGATGTGGCCATAAGTTTCGCGAGTTGCAATAGTGAAATCACCAGGAAGTGTGGTGCCTGGTAGCGCGACGACAACTAAGTCACCTTCGGAGAAGTTTCGGGCGCCACACACAATGCCACGAATTCCAGGGGTGGCTTCGTTTCCATGAGCTGCGCCGACTTCAACCGTGCACCAACGAATTGGTTTCTTGAAATCTGTTAATTCTTCAATTGTCTTTACAAGGCCAACAACAAGTGGTCCGCGCACATCACCAACAGTGTCAACGCCTTCAACTTCAAAGCCAACACTTAGAAGTAGCTCAGAAACTTCGCGACCGGAAAGGTTTTCTGGAATTTCAACAAATTCGCGTAACCAGGAAACTGGAATCTTCATTAGACGCCCAACCCAAATGCGCGAGTGAAGCGAACGTCGCCTTCGACCATGTCGCGCATGTCGGTTATGCCATGACGGAACATAAGCGTGCGCTCGAGTCCCATGCCAAATGCAAAGCCGCTGTAAATTTCTGGATCAATACCGGTGGCAACTAAAACCTTTGGATTGACCATGCCACAGCCACCCCACTCGATCCAGCCTTCACTGCGACAAGTGCGGCAAGGTGCATCTGGGTTATCAACGGAAGTGCCGCGGCAAACGAAGCACTGCAAATCAACTTCAGCTGAAGGTTCAGTGAATGGGAAGTAAGAAGGACGAAGTCGAGTCACGATACCTTCACCAAACATGGACTGCGCGAAGTGATCAAGCGTGCCCTTTAGATCTGCCATCGTGATGCCCTTGTCTATGACAAGACCTTCGACTTGATGGAAAACCGGTGAGTGCGTGGAATCAAGTTCGTCAGTGCGGAAAACGCGACCTGGACAAATCACATAAATTGGCAATTCGCGATTTAGCATCGAACGAATTTGTACTGGTGAAGTGTGAGTGCGCAG
>JBILBY010000146.1:0-3045 GCA_044353415.1 Candidatus Nanopelagicales bacterium
AGTTCCGCAATATGCACCAACTGCCCAAACGCCAGGCTGCACTTCTTTCACTATTGGCAAACCTGTGTTGGTGTAACTGACGATTGCGGCCCAATGATGTTCAATTGGCGCAGTGACACCTAGATCTTGAAGTTTGCGTTCTAGATAATCGCGCATGATTTGCGTCGGCTTAACCACATCAGTTGCTTCTTGTTCAAGAGCCAGGTCACGGCCACCACCAATTGCGATTCGGCCATCTGGAAGTTGTTGCCAATAGTCCCAGCCTTGCCGCACATAAACCGCGTATTGCATCTTGATTTTGGTTTCTGGCGCGGTTGAAATCATTTGCAAGCGAGTTGGCTGCACTTGATCAGAAATTTCTGGCAGTGCTTTACCTAAGTTGCCATCGACTGCAACCACGATGTGTTTGGCCTTAATGCTGCCGTGTTCAGTTGTTACGCGACCTGATTCAATTTTGATTGCTGGGGAATGCGTAAAGATCTGTGCGCCAGCTGCTTGGGCAAGTTTTGCTAACAACACAGCCCGCTTAGCCGGGTGAAAAGTTCCATCAGTCGGGATCAAGATTCCAATACCTTGCTCACCTTCGTAATCTTCAACTGGAAATCCATCGACCAATAAAGCGTCGCGATGCGCATAGGTATCGATAAGTTCGTCTGGATCTTCGCCGCGATTTAACTCACCGATTCGTAAGGCACCAATTCGAGACACTGCTTCGGGAGTTGTGGCTTCGATACGATCCATTTCATCGAGTGTGTTTTGATAAAGCGCAGTTGCCCGCTGGATGCCTAAATCGTTTCGAACATTGTGGTGAAAATCTGCAATGCCAGCAAGCAGTAGGCCACCGTTTCGACCAGCAGCCCCAGCGGCAATTCGATCTGAATCGATACCAATTACCTTCAGCCCGCGCTGGGCTGCGTGCAATAGTGCAGTCAACCCGGAGCCGCCGAGTCCAACTACAACTAGATCAGCTTCGAGGTTGGTTGTGAGTTGTGGAAAATCTGGGCGCTCAACGTCGATATCCCACACGATGCCCATTGAGTTTCCATTTCATTTGCTGTTTGAATTAGGTTTTTCATTCCTTAGGTATCAGCATAGGAGTATGAGTTCTACGCCCAACAATCCTGACGAAACGGCGGATGCAAAGTCCCAGAGTTCGGCAAAGTTACGGGCATTGTTAGATGGCGTTGAGTTAACACCTGAGCAAACTAGTGATGATGTTGCCTCGCCAACTAATCGCGATCGTGAATTGCTAGAAGACGTCCCGCCGCATCATGGCTAGGGAAGCAGCGCGATCGTAAAACCTTGATTCGAAACATTTCCGGCAATACTTATTGCAGCTACTGAATCAACGCCGACAATGATCGAACTCGTTGTTGATCCACCAGAAAACATCGAACTCTTGCCACTTGATGGAATCGCCAGGATTCTGGCGCGTGAAGCAATCAAAACTCCAGTGTTAAAACCGTCGTTACTTGAGCCATAAACATCAATCACATTTCCAACATTCAAAAGTGAAGCGCTCGTGCTGGCGCTTACGGGAAGTGAAACTGCAACATAGTTGCCAGGCAATCCTGTTAGGAGCCCTGACCCAATCAGATCGCTGCTGCTAATCGGTTGATTGGGTGAAAGCGAATGCGCTAACACGCGGCCAATAAGTTCACCTGGATCGCCTTGCAAGGTTGACCAAGCCAAATCATCTGGCAAAGTTTTTTGGGTAAAGTCTGAAGCCGTCAAAGTCGTGCCAGCACTTAATGCACCCGTTGCAACCAGGACTTTAGTTTGCGATCCGGGACTTGGAATCACGATGCTAAGTGCGATTAATGTGCCAAGACCAGCGAGTGTGGCGGCGATTGAGCGGCGATACCTCACGATCAAGGGATAGTACTTATGCAGGAATTCAAGGTTTTTCATAGTTGTGCCACGATAAGTCGAATTCAGATTTCGCGACTTAATTTGTCCACAGGTACGATTGCCAGAGTCGAAAGGAAATCATGCCTACATATCAATACGTGTGCGGTCAATGCGATGCGCCACTTGAAGTAGTCCAATCCTTCTCCGACGATGCATTAACTACCTGTCCAGAGTGCAAAGCTGAAGCCTTGAAAAAGGTTTATGGCTCAGTCGGCGTAGTTTTCAAGGGCTCCGGTTTCTATCGAAACGATTCCCGTGGGACGACAACTTCTGCAACCCCAAGTGCGACGGACTCCGTTTCAGCAGCAACGCCGGCCGCAACTCCTGCGCCAGCCGCAGCTCCTGCGCCGGCTAGCACCCCAAGCCCAAGTGCTTAAGTTTGGTTTAGTTGCAGCCCTTGGGGCAGCACTTGGATCACTTGCTCGATTACAAATTTCTTATTGGATTCAGACCCCAAGCGAAACTTCGTTTCCGTGGTCAACTTTTATTGTCAATGTCATTGGCGCATTGCTAATTGGTTTGATCGCTAGTTCACCAAACATTATGAATAACGAAACTCGTCGTCACTTTGTGGTGACCGGCGTACTTGGTGGTTTCACAACATTCTCGGCAATTGCGGTGGAAACTTTACAGCTGGCGAGTACTCCTTTGATCTCGGTCACGTACGTGGTTGCCACGTTTGCAATTGGTATTGCTGCTACGCACCTTGGCAGCTTGCTGGGTGATCGCAAATGAACTTGATGTTGTTTGTTATTGCAGCCGCGCTAGGCGGCTTCATCAGGTTTGCGTTCGAGTACTACTTGCCGCCGGTTGGAAGTTCGGCGTTTCCACGTGCGACTTGGTTAGTAAATGTTGCAGGTGCTTTGCTACTCGGAATCGTTTTAGCGTTGCCAGGGGAATGGCAAGTAATTCTCGGTGTCGGATTGTGTGGCGCGCTGACAACATTTAGTGGTGTGAGCTTGCAGCTACATCGAAGGCTAACTGCCCAAGCGTTTCGGCCAGCAATGATCTACGCAGTCACATTGATAACCGGCGGCGTAGTTGCGGCAGGTGTTGGTCTGATTCTCGGTCGCTTGCTATTTGGGTAACGGGTTCTAGTTAACCTGAATAACTTCATTCGGAGTCACGATCAAA
>JBILBY010000147.1:0-3037 GCA_044353415.1 Candidatus Nanopelagicales bacterium
TGCTCACGGTTGTTGACTCAGGTGGTCAAGCCGCACTGCTGGCGCCAACTGAAGTGCTGGCCGCTCAGCACTATCGAGCCATTACAACTTTGCTCGGTCCGTTGGCCGAGAGAGGGAAACTGGGCGCTCACGATGAAGGAACCGGTGTAACGCTGCTGACTGGATCGATGACAACCGCAGCCAGGCGACAAGCCTTGTTAGACATCACGTCCGGCCAAGCAGGCATAGTTATCGGTACCCACGCGCTACTCGAAGATCGAGTTGATTTCTTTGATCTGGGCCTTGTTGTAATCGACGAGCAACATCGCTTTGGGGTTGAACAGCGCGCAACTTTGGTTGGCAAAGCTGGTAGCGATCGACGCCCTCACGTACTTGTTATGACAGCAACACCAATTCCGCGCACGGTTGCCATGACTGCATTTGGCGCACTTGATATTTCTACTTTGAGTGAACTCCCAGCCGGACGTTCACCGATTACTTCTCATGTGGTTTTGTCCGCAGAAAAACCAAGTCACTTAGCCAGAGTTTGGGAACGAATTGTCGAAGAAGTTCGCGCGGGCCATCAGGCCTACGTAGTAGTTCCACGAATTGCTAGTCAAGAGGACAAAGATCTAAAGCCTGGCCAACGCCAAGCCATTGCCTTGGAAGATTTGGCACCACAGCTAATCGAAGGACCACTAAAAGATGTTCGCGTTGGAATCATGCACGGGCAAATGCCAGGACCAGAAAAAGATGAAGTGATGCAAAGATTTGCCAATGGTCCAGCACACAAAGACGGCATTGATGTTTTGATTTCAACAACTGTGATTGAAGTTGGCGTGGATGTTGCAAATGCCACGACCATGGTGATTATGGATGCGGATCGATTTGGAATTAGCCAGCTGCATCAGCTACGTGGCCGTGTTGGCCGAGGTAGCGCCCCAGGTCTTTGCCTATTAGTAACTGAAGCACCAGCATTTAGTCCGGCTCGGGAGCGCTTAGCCGCAGTTGCATCTACCAATGATGGTTTCGAATTGGCCGCCCTAGATCTTGAACAACGTCGTGAAGGCGATGTGCTGGGCCGCAACCAATCGGGAATGCGCTCAAGTTTGAAACTAGTAAGCATCCTGCGTGATGAATCCATTTTGGAACAGGCAAGAATTGCAGCTGTGAATATCGTTGCCAAGGATCCTGAGCTTGAGGCCAATCCGGCATTGGCTAGAGCGGTGCAGTCGCTAATCGATCAAGCGCGCGCCGAGTTTGTGAAGAAATCATGACTCGAATAATCGGTGGCGATTTTCGTGGTCGCTCAATCAAAGTTCCTGATGCTGAAACCAGACCAACTTCAAGTCGAGTGCGCGAAGCAATTTTTTCATCCGTCGAGCACGCAGTAAGTGGACTTGATGACTTGCGAGTTCTAGATCTGTTCTCGGGCTCTGGCGCATTTGGAATCGAATCAATTTCTCGCGGGGCAGCAGAGTCTGTGTTAATCGAAAAAGATTTACGCGCAGCAGATACCTTGCACACCAACGTCGCTAACTTTGGAATCAAGAACGCTCGCGTTGTAATTGCAGATGTATTTACCGACGTTGCTCAAAAATCTGGGCGGGGCACTTTTGATGTGGTATTCATTGATCCGCCATATTCGTTTGAAGACCAAGATGTAGATGCCCTGCTAGCCAACCTGGTGAAAAATGACTGGCTAAACGAATTCGCCTTAATTGTGGTCGAGCGAGGCTCCCGATCCCAGGTCCAATGGCCTGATTCTGTTGAAGAACTACGCAAGAAGGTTTATGGAGACACGAGTATTTGGTACGGTCAGTATCTGACCAGCAACGAATAACCACCAACAGTCTGATTTTGAGAGGGTGAATCCGATGGCCAAGAACGGAATTAGAAAAGCCGTTTGCCCAGGTTCTTTTGATCCGGTGACCTTTGGTCATCTCGACGTTTTTGCTCGTGCTGCTGAACAGTATGACCACGTAACAGTTGCAGTCCTACAGAACAGCACAAAAGCTGGTCTATTCACCATGGAACAGCGCATTGAAATGATTACCGAATGCGTTAAGCCCTACCCAAACATCGTTGTTGATACGTTCAAAGGCTTGCTTGTCGATTACTGCAAGGTCAATGGAATTAGCGCAATTTTCAAGGGTCTTCGAGCGGTATCGGACTTTGATTACGAACTTCAGATGGCTCAAATGAACTCCCGTCTAGGCGTAGACACCTTGTTTGTGGCAACGAATCCGGAGTACAGCTTCCTTTCCTCGAGCATTGTTAAGGAAATCGCCAAATTTGGCGGGGATGTGGCTGGCTTGGTTCCAGACAATGTTCATGAGGCCTTGAAGGCCCAACTTCCCCCAAAATCCTGATTTCACGCAGGTTTGACCCATACTCGATTTGGGAGAGCCACTAAAAACGCGCTAATCTAGCCATTGGTCTTTCACGAGGCCGAATGAGCCTTACTTCCAGCGAGGAATACTGTGTCTACCCTCGATCCAAGCTCGCCGCTAGTTCTCGATACTCGAGATCTTGGTCGCCGTGCTGGATCGATGAAGAAACTAGATTTCTCGGTGGCGGCACCGGCTGATCTCGGCGTCGGATTGATTGCAGTCCCACCAGGATCTGAAATTGAGTTTGATCTCAGACTTGAATCAGTGATTGATGGGGTTCTTGTCACCGGAAGTGCTTTGCTAACGGTTGCGGGTGAATGTTCAAGATGTTTGGAGCCGTTGTCTTTCGATACGGAAGTCGATCTCCAAGAGCTTTTTGAATATCCTGCAACTGATTCGCGAGGACGTCAGATTGAAAATGGCACTGATGACGATGAACAACCGAAGCTAGATGATGATCTTCTTGATCTAGATCCGGTTATTCGCGATGCAGTATTGCTGGCTATGCCGCTAGCACCACTGTGCCAACCTGAATGTGTAGGACTGTGCATCACTTGCGGTGAAAACCTCAACGATGTTCCAGATCACGCACACGAAGAAATTGATCCGCGATGGGCAACCCTTGCGAATCTAAAAGACTTAATAGATGAATAAGCTCGACGATT
>JBILBY010000015.1:0-10259 GCA_044353415.1 Candidatus Nanopelagicales bacterium
AGCGCGCCAAGGAATGATTACGTCAGCGCCAACTTCGGTAAGCATCTCGACGGCTAGTTCAGCGCGCTCACCTTTAGCAAGTGCTTGTACAACTACGAACCTTGGTTCTGGAGCTTCTTCAAATGTGAATTGATCAATACTTAGATCCAGGCTGTTCTTGTGAACTTTAACCACAGTGGCAATCGCCCGAGTACCTTGGCCATCACACAGATGGATAACTTCACCTTCACGCATGCGCTTAACAGTTGCAGCATGTCGACCTTCATCACCATCGAGTGTGAAGGTTTTGGTCTCTTTAGAGATCTCGCCTGGATTAACTAGAAATTCTGCAGCAGTCATCGGGTTGTAAACGCATCCTTAAGTTTTCCAAACAAACTTGATGATTGTTCGTGCAATTGCGCTGAAGGAGTTTCCTCGCCGCGCATACTTGCTAGTTGTCTGATCAAATCTTCTTGCGCTTTGTCCAGGCCACTTGGAGTGAGGATTTCTAAATGAACCACCAGGTCACCTCGACCCGAGCTGCGAAGTCGTGGCATACCTTGGCCACGCAAAGTCACAGTCGAGCCCGATTGAGTACCAGGCTTGATGTGAATTGGCGCAGTGCCATCTAAAGTTTCAAGTTCCATAGTTGCGCCAAGTGCCGCAGCCGTCATTGGCAGCGACATAGTTGCATGCAACTGATCACCATTGCGCTGGAAAACTGGATGTGGCAATTCAATTAGTTCAACGTAAAGATCGCCAGCAGGTCCGCCACCTGGACCAACTTCACCTTGTCCTGTCATCTGGATGCGAGTGCCGCCTTCAACGCCTGGCGGAATCTGGACCGACAAAGTGCTGCGAGTTCGAACTCGGCCATCGCCAGCACACTCAGCACAAGGATGTGGGTTAAGTGAGCCAAAGCCTTGGCACTGTGGGCATTGTCGGGAAGTCATTACTTGGCCCAAGAAAGATTTTTGAACTGACTGTACTTCGCCGCGACCGGCACACATTGTGCAACTAACGATGCTGGCACCTGAAGATGTGCCTTCGCCAGAACAAGAGTTGCAAGTTACGGCCGTATCGACTGCAAATTCCCTAGTTGATCCAAACGCAGCTTCATCTAGTGTTACTTGAAGTCTGATTAAGGCATCTTGGCCACGACGTTTGCGTGATCGTGGACCGCGCTGTCCCCCGCCACCGAAGAATGCATCAACGATGTCACCGAAACCAAAACCTGCAGCTGAATTGAATCCGCCACCGGATGAGAACGGATCGCCACCGAGGTCAAACATTTCGCGCTTTTGTGGATCTGAAAGAACTTCGTAAGCCGAAGTTACGTCTTTGAAGCGCTCGCCCGCTTCGGCACCTGGATTAACATCCGGATGTAGTTCTCTAGCTAATTTGCGATAAGCGCGCTTGATTTCTTCTGGCGTAGCCTCGCGAGTAACACCTAAGACTTTGTAATAGTCAGTCATTTTTACTGATCCTTCAAAATCTGGCCAACATACTTAGCGACCGCTCGGACTGCGCCTATAGATCCGGCGTAATCCATTCGAGTTGGTCCTAAAATTCCCATAGTCGCCAGCGCTTGATCTCCTGAGCCATAACCAACGGTTACAACGGAGGCGCGCTGTAGTTCTTCAACTGGATTCTCGTGACCAATTCGAACAGTTAGCGAATCTGGCTCTGCGGCTTCGCCAAACAATCTAAGCAGAACTACATGCTCTTCAAGAGCTTCAAGTACTGGTCCGACTGCAGTTGTGAAGTCTTCACCAACACGAGCAAGGTTCGAAGTTCCACCGACGACTACTCGCTCTTCATTCTGAGAAACCACGGCATCTAAAATGGTTGCCACAACAGTGTTAACTGCTGGCTTGAATTCTGGTGCAAAGAAATCAGCTAGTCCAAGTAACCGATCTGGTACGTCGGTAAACAACTGACCATCGAGAGCAACATTTAGTCGAGTGCGCAAGTCATGCAAGAAGTCATCCGAGAATTTGCTCATCATGTCGACGGTTCGCTGCTCAATTCGACCAGTATCAGCAATCAGAATCAACAGCAGCCTGGTGCCGCCTGAACTAACTAATTCAATGTGCCTAACTGAACTTCTGCCAAGAGATGGATACTGAACTAAGGCAACTTGTTTAGTAAGTTGCGACAACAACCGCACCGTTCGATTCATAACGTCATCTAGATCAACTGCTTGATCTAGGAAAGTTTGAATTGCTTTACGTTCCGGCTGTGACATCGGCTTAATTGAATTGAGCTTGTCAACGAAAAGGCGATAACCCTTGTCAGTTGGGATCCGGCCGGCGCTGGTATGTGGAGCGCTGATGTAGCCCTCTTCTTCCAGGGCTGACATGTCATTGCGAATCGTCGCAGAAGATACTCCGAGGGAATGACGATCGGCTAATGCCTTTGATCCCACTGGTTCGTGTGTTTGGACATAGTCTTCAACGATGGCTCGCAAAACCGCTAATTTACGGTCTTCCATCGCAACTCCTAGCACTCACAGGTATCGAGTGCCAGTCTAACCTTGGTTAGGCCCACAAGCGCGCGACTAAGCCATCGGCTAACAAGCGACCTTGAAATGTAAGGACTGCTTTGCCATTGGCAAACTCTTGCGGATCTAACAATCCTTCGGAAACTGCGAGCTCGGCCTGAGTGAGTCCGGCCGCTCCAAGTGAAGTTAGCGCTAGTCCTTCCCGCAACCGAAGTCCAAGCATGATGTCTTCGTGCTTAACATCTTTTGCTTCCAAGATTTCACTATCGGCAATTGCAGATACGCCGTCATCTACCTTTGCTGCCCAAGCTGCGGGGTGCTTTAGATTCCATGACCGAGTGCCAGCCGAGTGCGCATGCGCTCCTGGTCCAATTCCTAACCAGTCTTGGTTGCGCCAGTAAGCGATGTTGTGCCGACATTCGCCACCCGGCTTTGCCCAGTTACTAACTTCATACCAAGTCATTCCAAGAGTGTGAAGTTTATTGTCAATCAATTCGTAACGGTGAGCAGCAACATCATCGCTTGGATCGGGAACTTCACCTCTAGCAACTCGAGCTGCAAGTCGGGTTCCAGGCTCAACAATTAATGAATAAGCACTCACGTGGTCAACGTCAGCTGCGGAAACTTGATATAAAGTTTCAGCGAGATCTGAATCAGTTTCGCCAGGACTTCCGTAAATTAAATCCACGCTGACATGTTCAAAGCCAGCGCTTCGGGCATCGCTTACTGCTTGCCAAGTTTTGCCAGGTGTGTGCGTGCGCTCAAGTAATGCAAGTACGCTTGCGGCGCTGCTTTGATGACCAAACGAAACTCTGGTGAAGCCACCGGCACGCAAGGTTTCTAAATCTTGCAAAGTGACTGAGTCAGGATTTGCTTCGGTTGTAACTTCAACATCGTCAGTGAATCCATAATTCGATTTAAGTGACTGCAAAATTCTTACTAACTCTTTTGAGTCAATCAAAGTAGGTGTACCACCACCGAAAAATACGGTGCTTAACTTGCGATCATCTGATGCTTGGTCGTTACGAAGCCAGTTAACTTCAGCGACAACCCGATCTGGATAAGTGGCTGCCGTTATTGATGTGCCATCGCGTTGAAGTTCAGCAGCTGTATAAGTATTGAAGTCACAATAACCACACCTGGAAGCACAAAAAGGAATGTGAACGTAGGCGCTTAAAGTTCGCATTAGTTACTTGTTATAACCCGAAACTCGAGTGTGCATTTCTTCTGGCAGTTCTGGGCAATTCAAAACGCGAGCAATGCGCTCTGGGTCGCGATCACCAGCAACTAGTTGATAAACATCGCTAACGGTTACGCCGTGTTCTGGAGTGGATTCAATCTTGATCTCATCGCCTGCAGTGATCTCGCCAGCTTCGAGAATCTGGAAGTAAGTTCCGGGCATACCTTCATCCATGAAGCGCTTAACCCATTTGTCTTCTTCCATGAAGCGGGCAAATGTGCCACAAGGAATTCGTGGACCAGTTACTTGAAGCAATGTGGTACCAATGCGCCAAGTCTGACCAATCACTGCATTTGTTACATCGATTCCAACAGTTGTTAGATTCTCACCAAATTTTCCAGCTGGAATTTCTCTATCAAGTTCGGCTTCCCACCATTCGTAATCTTCCCGAGCGTAGGCATAAACCGCTTGTTCTGGCATACCGTGACTTGGAATGTCCGAGCGCTGATCGCCAGCAACACCTGCTGTTGTTACCTGTCGAGAATCTGATACCGAGCGCTTATCAATTGAAGTTATGCCAACCGAGCCACCGACATCAGGAATAACGGCATGAACCACATTCAACGAAAGAACTTTTGCAGAGCTATTTGTTTCGGACATTACTTAGCCTTTGCTGCATTGTCATCGGTTGAAAGCGCTGCAATGAAAGCTTCTTGTGGCACCTCTACTCGTCCCACCATCTTCATGCGCTTCTTACCTTCTTTTTGTTTTTCAAGAAGTTTACGCTTACGAGAGATATCACCGCCGTAACACTTGGCCAAAACATCTTTCCGGATCGCTCGAATAGTTTCGCGGGCAATAATGCGAGCACCGATAGCAGCTTGAATTGGGACTTCGAATTGCTGCCTTGGGATCAAGTCCTTCAACTTGGATGCCATTGCTACGCCGTAGTTGTATGCCTTGTCTCGGTGCACGATGGCGCTGAAAGCATCTACTGGATCGCCGTGAAGCAGGATGTCGACCTTTACTAGGTCAGCTGCTTGTTCTCCGGTTGGTTCGTAATCAAGGGATGCGTAACCACGAGTCTTTGATTTCAGTTGATCAAAGAAGTCGAAAACAATTTCAGCTAGTGGCAGCATGTAGCGCATTTCCACGCGATCTTCAGACAAGTAATCCATGCCAAGCAAGTTGCCGCGACGAGTTTGGCAAAGTTCCATAATCGAACCTACGAACTCACTAGGAGTAAGGATTGTGGAACGAACCATTGGCTCATGAACTTCGGCAATTTTGCCACCAGGGAATTCACTTGGATTTGTAACGATGATTTCTTTACCGTCATCCATGATCACGCGATAAACCACGTTTGGCGCAGTTGAAATCAAGTCAAGATTGAATTCTCGCTCTAAGCGTTCTCGAACGATTTCCAAGTGCAGAAGTCCAAGGAAGCCACAACGGAATCCAAAGCCAAGTGCAACTGATGTCTCTGGTTCGTAAACTAAGGCAGCGTCATTAAGTTTCAATTTGTCTAGAGCTTCACGCAATTCTGGATAGTCCGAACCATCTAGTGGGTAAAGGCCGGAGAAAACCATCGGCACTGGATCGCGATATCCACCAAGGGATTCAGCTGCTGGTCTGGCAGCCAGGGTTACAGTGTCGCCAACTCGGGATTGGCGCACATCTTTAACGCCTGTAATTAAGTAACCCACTTCCCCAACACCGATAGCTTTCGATGAAACTGGGTCAGGTGAGATAACGCCTACTTCTAAAGTTTCGTGAGTTTCACTAGTACTCATCATTTTGATGCGGTCACGTTCTGGGATGCGACCGTCAATTACGCGCACGTAAGTAACTACACCGCGGTAAGTGTCATAAACCGAATCGAAAATTAGCGCGCGAGCTGGCGCATCTGAATCGCCAACTGGTGCCGGAACTAACTTCACAACTTCATTAAGTAATTCTTCGACACCAACGCCAGTCTTTGCGCTTACCTTCAATACAGTTGCTGGGTCACACCCAATGATGTGCGCAATTTCGGCAGCGTACTTTTCTGGTTGGGCCGCAGGTAAATCGATCTTGTTCAAAACCGGAATAATCGTCAGGTTATTCTCTAGTGCTAAGTAAAGGTTTGCTAGTGTCTGCGCTTCAATACCTTGAGCCGCGTCAACCAAAAGGATTGCGCCTTCGCAAGCTGCCAGACTTCGGCTAACTTCATAAGTGAAGTCAACGTGCCCAGGGGTATCAATCAGATTCAATACATATGTTTGGTTATCGTCTGCAACGAATGGCAAGCGAACTGCTTGGCTCTTAATTGTGATGCCGCGTTCGCGTTCGATGTCCATGCGATCTAGATATTGCGCTCGCATGTGTCGGGGATCCACAATTCCCGTGATCTGGAGCATGCGATCTGCCAACGTGGACTTGCCGTGGTCGATATGGGCAATAATGCAGAAATTACGAATAATTTTGGGGTCTGTGGCACCCGGCGCTGGGGGGTTAATTGCCTTCGACATTCGCTCATAATCCCACACTTGGGCACAATTTGAGCATTCGGGTACTTCGCAGGTACTCTAGAGGCTCGAACACCAATAAACGAAGAGGCAAAAAGTGGCCAATATCAAGTCGCAGAAGAAGCGTATTTTGCAGAACGCTGCTGCCCAAGAACGCAATAAGGCAGTACGTAGTGCGCTAAAGACTAAGGTTCGTCGTTTCCGCGAGGCCCTAGCAACCGGTGATGAAGCAGCAACTGCTTCGGCACTTCGTGATGCTAGCCGTGCATTGGATAAGGCAGCTTCAAAGGGTGTAATCCACAAGAACCAGGCTGCTAACCGTAAGTCAGCACTTGCTTCAACAGCCGCAAAGAAGTAACTAATCTTTTAAAAGACCGCCTTCGGGCGGTTTTTTTATTGCCCTAAACGAGCACTATTCTTTCGGTGACCTAATTGCCATGAACTCTTTTTCCATGTGATACAAAGTTTGCGAACTTTCCAACGATCTTCCGCCCGGAATCGCAACGTCGTAAACCGTTCCCTTGCTTGATCTATCGGCAAGTGCCAGTAGTCGAGCGGCGGCGGCAAGTTGGTCTGGATGCCACTTTGCTTTTTGCGCACGCAGGAAGCGAAGTTTCCAAGGTGGGACTCCAACCATTGGTGCTAATTCGTTTTCACTCATATTTGCTGGCGCGCTTGCGTATTTGATTAAGGAACGTAAGCCACTACTAATCGCAGAAACCGCAGGCACGGCAGCGCTCGAATCATTAGCCATTGCCCAGCGGAACTTTTCTAGAAGTTCAACTGGTTGCGCATTCCACATCGCATCACTTAAATCCCAACCCATCACGCCAACAACGCCTGCGTAATACTGCGAGACTTCGACTTCATCGATTACATCTGCTTCGGTGTCAGCGCACAGCTGTGAGACCGCAGCTAGTAACTCCCCTAGGCCTGAACCGATCGAGGCTTGTAGCGCGGTAATTGCACCAGCAGTTGCTTTGCGATTGTGTCTGCGAAATTCTGCAATCAATGCCGCTTCTAAATCTTTAGCTTTCAACTCCCCGCAAGCTGCTTCTAGAACATTTGCCTTTTTGATGGTGTCAAGTAACTTCTTGCCCTTGACTCCCCCTGGATGCGTTATCACTAAGCGAACATGTTCCGGAAGATCTGCAATTGCAGTTAGCAGAATTGCGCCAACATCATCTGTGGCTCCATCAATTCCTTGCACCACGATGACAGTTAGTTCGCCAAACAGGGATGGGGAAAGAGCGTTTGCAAGTTCTCCAGCAGCAGATTCGTTGCTGGCAACAATGTCTTGGCGAACCGCAGCGGGGTCTGCTTTGCGAGCTGAAGCCATCACGCCTTCAATTACACGCTGGACCAAGATGGCTTCTTTACCAACAGCCAACACAACGTGGGCTTGATCGGTAGCGGAAGCTTTAGCCATGACTTCAATATGTCACGGGCCCCTGACTATCTTCTGGTCGCCACCCGAATCTGGGAGTCTTGAATCGAAACCGCCAAATCTCCCCCAAGGTCAGTGCGAAACACTTGGCTGCCAGTTAACTCATACAACGAGATAGTTTCTGGGGCAGGGTGTCCATAGTCATTGTCTTTACCAACGGAAATGAAAGCCACTTCCGCATTTGCCCAGCTAGCAAAATCACTTGATTGATATCGAGAACCGTGATGCGCAACTTTGATGACATCAAAATCAATTGCAGGTAAGTCTCTAGCAATCTTTTCCTGAACTGGTGGCTCGATGTCACCTGCCAGGAGTATGGAAATGCCATCTACTTCAACAGCAATTGCCACGCTGGCATTATTAGCATCACTGCCTTGGCCCAGGATCAATTCACTTGGCCAAATGCAAGTAAATGAAACACCATTGATTACAAATCGTTCTGGATAAGTCATGACAGTTGATTTTTGATTCAACCTGGCTAAAACATCATTTACAAATTCAGTGGTGCTTGGTGGGTCATTTAGTGGGCTGACCCGAATCTGGCCGACCTCACGGTTAGCAATTGCGCCTTCCAGCCCTCCAACATGATCTGCGTGAAAGTGCGTCAGTAGCAAAACTGGAATCTGCTTAATGTGAAGGTCAGTTAAACATCTATCAATTGCCTTTGCGTCTCCCCCAACATCTACCACCACTGCTTCATTTCGCCCCACACGAATGACAGTTGCATCGCCTTGTCCAACATCACAGGAAACCATTACCCAATTTGGAACTGGCCATTGTTTCAAGGTGAATGATGGATTAATCCATAGCAGCACAAGCGCCGCTAGAACTATGGAGACTGACTGACTTTGCTGCGTCGCAGTCAGTCGCCGCCAAGCTAAGCCAACTTGCACAACACCTGATACTGAAAGTAACGCCAAGGCAATTCCGAATTTTCCAGCCGGCCATGGAATTACTAGCCAATCTATTGCTGAACTAAATTGCGCCACGATTGCAATTAAATGAGCAAAGCAACCTGCAACCCAGGCAATGGCAGTTCCAAGTAACTGCGAGAATGGCGTTACTAGTGCTGCCAGTAATCCCAGAACCATAGCTGGACCAGCAAGTGGAACTGCCAACATGTTTGCTGGGATTGAACTCAAGGAAATCGGTGATCCAAGTGCTACCAAGATGGGGAACACTGAAAATTGGGCTGCGATAGTTACGGTCAAGGTTTGGATGATCCAGAGTGGCACCCGCTTTGGAATCGTGCGATCCAAAAAAGTTTGGATCCGATTAACCCAAAGAATTAGGCCTGCCGTTGCTGCAACGGAAAGCGCAAAGCCGTAAGACACTGCTAGCCAGGGATCCAAAGCAACTAAGGCAATTACCGCAACGCTTAAAGCTGGCACCGGAGATCGATTCGATTTGGAATAAGTTGCAGCCAAAGCAACTAGTCCCATGACGGTCGCTCGTAGCACGCTTGGTTGTGGCCTAACTAAAACTACAAATGCAAGCAGCGCAATAACGGTAGCGAAGTATTGCCAATTTCGATTAACTCGAAACCCGCGCAGCACTGCAAGGACTACAACAATTAACAGTGTGACGTTTGTTCCAGACACCGCAATTAGGTGAGTAAGTCCGGCGGCCTTCATTTGCTCGGCCAACTCTGGCTTTAATGCCGAACTATCCCCTAGCGCTAGACCTGGCACTAGTCCTTGCGCAGCATCGGAACTGAATCGCAATGACTCATGTAGTCCACTTCGCAAGTCAGCTGCCAACATTTGATATCGAGGGGCAGATTGGATCAAGGCTGGAGGCTCTAAGAGTTTGAGATAGCCAGCAAATGGTTTCCCAAGCGGAGCTGGCGATAGTTTTCCGGAAAACTCAAATCGCTGTCCTGGAATGTAATTCTCGGCAATCGCAATCAGTTCTGGATCTGTAATGAATGACATGACAGGCGATCCGACATTGAAGGTTTTGCCTCGCGCAGTAATGGAATCAATTCGTAATGTAATCCGCAAGAGTTTGCGAGCATTCCAGTTCAAAGCTTCTTTGCTATGCGTAACTACTGGATCTGAGGTAATCGTTGCGATTCCTGACACTACAGAATTTGATTCGCTTGCTTGCGAAATGGGACCTGTTGTAAGCGGCAAAATTCTAAGTGCCGCAATGCCAGTGCCAAGTAAGGTGCCGAGCAGAATCATGGCAAGTAGCGTCTTGGTCTCGATCACATCGCTTGAAAACTTTTGGATGAATACTCGAGCCACCAAGATGAAGGTTGCACACATTGCGCTCACCCAGACGGGATTAGCTAGTCCTACCGAAGTGATGACAATTGCTGCTGAAAGCCAGCTAGCAATAGCTAAGGAACTTAGTCGAAAGTCCACTTAAATTCGAACAAGTGCTTTTAAGTTCGCAAAAACTTTCGGTCCAATGCCAGGAACTTCTTGCAACTCTTCGATGGAATGAAACCGCTGATTAGATTCGCGCCAATCAATTATTCGACCAGCCATAACTGGTCCAACTCCAGGCAATGAATCTAACTCCGCCTCGGTTGCAAGATTTAGGTTTATTCGAGGATCTGAACTTAACTGCATCGATTGAGCATTGCCGATGAAAATCATTTGGCCATCGGCCAATCTTTCCGCCAAATTGATTGCG
>JBILBY010000148.1:0-2997 GCA_044353415.1 Candidatus Nanopelagicales bacterium
AGCTCGGATTCGATGTTGATTGCGATCAATCAGTTTCTGATGCAATCGCATCTGTCTCTGAATTGGTTGACGAAACCTACGATGACGTTGTTGATGCAGTACTCCTCTGGTGGCGCGATGAGGATGGCGATCTCGTAGATGCGCTGGTAGACGCCTTGGGACCTCTGGCAGATAACGGCGTTATTTGGTTGATGACACCAAAGCCAGGTCGAGATGGTCACGTTGAACCTGAAGATATTGCAGATGCTGCGCCAACATCTGGATTGCAAGCAACGAGCAACATAAATGCAGCACCGGACTGGCAGGGCACTCGGTTAGTTGCACCAAAATCCCGTCGCTAAACACTTCGATTTAAAAACAAAATCCAAAAAAGAAATGAGTAGAACATGTCATTGGAAGTTGGCCAAGAAGCCCCAGATTTCACACTTCAGAACCAATTCGGTGAAGACGTGAAGCTTTCGGATTTCCGTGGCAAGAAGAACGTCGTTCTAGTTTTCTACCCAATGGCATTCACGGGAATTTGCACTGGCGAGCTTTGTGAAATTCGTGATCAGAGCCCAGCCTTTGTCAGCGATGATGTTCAGGTGCTTGGAATCTCATGCGATACCTCTGCATCGCTAAAGGTTTTCGCAGAACAAGAGAACCTTGACTACCCGTTGCTGTCTGACTTCTGGCCACACGGCGAAGTTTCAAAGGCTTACGGTTCATTCTTTGAGCCAAGAGGTTTTTCAATGCGCGGAACCTTCGTTATCGACAAGGCAGGAATCCTGCGCTGGTCAGTAGTTAATGGTCCAGGCGATGCCCGCAATACCGATGAATACAAGCAGGCACTAGCAGCCCTTTAAATTCGGTCAGTTTGCTAAAAGATGCGGACTTGTCGAACTAGGTGTGAAATTGAGATGCCACGGCCGGTGTAGACCCGAGACTCACCGGCTGTGGTACTTTTTTGGATTTCTAACTTTTCCAAACCTTAGATAAGGTAGGCAAAGCACGTAGGGCGCTTAGCTCAGTTGGCTAGAGCATCTCGTTTACACCGAGAGGGTCAGGGGTTCGAGTCCCTTAGCGCCCACTGCAACAGAAATACCCCCGCAAGGGGGTATTTTTTTGCCTCTAACGAGTCAGCGCAAGATTATTTGCCTAAAGGGTAAGAGGTAGTCTGGGCTTGATAGTTGCTTAACTATTCAAATCTGGGAGTTCAAATGGCCGTTACCGCAAGCGCCGAACAGCAAAAGGCATTGCTGGACTTGCAGGGCTTTGACACCAAACTCTTGCAACTTGCCCATAAGCGCGCAGGATTACCAGAAATTTCAGCTGCCCAAGATCTAGAAGTCGAGCTTGGCTCAATCAAGATGCGTTTAGTTGCGGCTCAAACCGAAGCCTCAGACCTAAAGCTAAACCAGTTAAAAGCTGAAGCAGATGTTGAGCAAGTTGTTGCGCGGGCTCGTCGCGACCAAGAGCGATTAGATTCTGGCGCAGTTTCGGCCGCTAAAGAACTTGAGAGCCTGCAGCACGAAATTGGCACTTTAGCCAAGCGCCAATCCGAACTAGAAGACATTGAACTTGAAATCATGCAGGCTTATGAAAATGCCCAACAGGCGGTAACTGAATTGCTTGCCAGCGAAATCGAAACAACGGAAAAGCTTGCAACTCTTGCTCAGACTCGAGACGACTTGTTTGCTGACATTGATTTCGAAGTAAATTCACTTACAAATCAGCGCACAGAAATCGCAAATGGTTTGCCAGCAGATCTAATTGCGCTTTATGACAAGATCCGCGCTGATCAAGGTGGCGTTGGCGCTGCGTTAATTCATCGTGGTTCCTGCCAGGGCTGCCACATAACAATTGATGCCCAAGAAATTGATCAGATTCGCAATATGCCAGCTGATGCAATTGCCCGATGCGATCAATGTCGTCGAATCTTAGTTCGCACTGCGGAGTCGGGTCTGTGACGCACTTTGTAATGGAAGCAGACGGGGCATCTCGGGGAAATCCAGGACATGCTTCGTATGGAACTGTTATTCGAAATGCCAACACTGGGGAAGTAGTTGCCGAGCGCGCTGCAGTTTTGGGTCACGCCACAAACAATGTTGCTGAATACAGCGGCCTTGTTGCTGGCTTGACTGCAATTGCAGAACTTGATCCTGAGGCTTTGGTTGAAGTTCGCATGGACAGCAAATTGGTTGTTGAGCAAATGTCTGGGCGCTGGAAAATCAAGAGCCCTGACATGCAAAAACTAGCAATTGAAGCCCGTGAAATTCTTCCCTATGGAAACGTGACCTATACCTGGATTCCACGCGAAGATAACAAGCATGCTGACGCTCTAGCTAACGAAGCACTAGACACCCACCTTGCTGGTGGCTCCGGAATCATCTCTCGTCCCTAGCGAACTTTGATGACCATGATTTTGTTGCCTCCTTCGGAAGGCAAAACTGATGCAACAGGCAAACAGAAGTTGGATTTCAAAAAACTTTCCTTTCCTGAGTTAACGAAGCAACGTCAAGAACTAGTTAACGCAGTTATTTCAATGGCAAATGGTCCAGCTGCAAAAACTCGGACCGCTCTGGCTATTAGCGCGAAACAAGATTTTGAGATTGAACGTGATCAACAACTGCTAATTGCTCCAACTGGTCCAGCATGGTCGGTTTATACCGGAGTTTTATACGAAGCAATCGAAATTGATTCACTAAGCGCCAAAGCTAAATCTAAATTTGAAGCCGAAAACTTTGTGGTGTCGGCTTTGTTTGGCTTAATCAATGTCAGTGATCGAATTCCTGCTTATCGACTCTCGGGTGACACCGTTGTGCCAAAGATTGGTTCGCTAACTAAGTTTTGGAGTGAGTCCATTTCGGAACTGATTGCCGATCAAGGGCAATTTGTTGTTGATCTGCGCTCGGGAAACTACGTGAAGTTAGGTCCGATCGATAAAGAGATCGCTGATCAGGTTGTCGTTCCCAGAATTATGCAAAAAATGCCTAAGGGTGCACCGAAAGTCGTAAG
>JBILBY010000189.1:0-5458 GCA_044353415.1 Candidatus Nanopelagicales bacterium
TTTGTTGCCGCGCAAAGCCTACGGGGATCAATACTTGGCTTTTCCACGGTGTTTCTTGGGTTTACGGACGATCCAAAGCTGGCATTTCGAATCATAAGTGGCGGGCTTTTTATATCAACGGTGCTATCTGTAATCGCAATCAGCATTGCGATATTCGATCAGCACTCGAACCTGGTGAAAGATCTTGAAAATAAATCAAGAGAATTAATGCAACTCCGGTCAACTATGGATACTCGACTCCAAGAAGCCACAAGAAATTTACGTGAGTATGCCCAACAAGTTGTCACACCTCGTATAGATCAAATTGATCAACTTTTGGTTGCATTAAAGTCTGGTGGAAACAAAGACGATGCTGTGCACGAAATGCAGGACTATGTAGATACAGAGCTACGTCCTTTTAGTCATCAGATCGCTCATGACAAATCTCTGCAGGCATTAGACGTAAACATCGAGACATCAACAAAGAAATTGGAATTACCTAAATCAATTAATTTGTCACAGTCAATGCGCCCATATGTAACAACTGTTTTGTTCTTCATAACTTATGCCGCAGCTGCGCAACGAACTATGACCTTTGTTGAAGCTCTTCCATTCAACGTAATCACAACAGTGTTGCTAATTTCCTACTTTGCATTCTTCAAGAAGTTATTTGGAAACCGAGAGATACCGTTAGTAATTGGATTAGTAGTTGGCGCATCGATCTTTGCTTCGGTTGGACCATTGATTTTGTTTGTCGAAAGTTACATGCCAATTGAAATTGCACAACACATTTCTGGCGCAACAGTGTTCGTTGGACTGATCTATGGTTTCGCAAATCTTGGCTACACAATCCTGACAAGTCAAAGAACTAGTTTGATTGCTGAGCTAACTTCAACAATTGAGAATTTGGAATCAACGATTTCATTATTGAGCCAGAAGGAATGGCTTTCCCGTCGCCAGGTTGGCTACGTAATGCATGGCTCACTGCAAAGTGCGCTTAATGCTGCAGTTCTCCAACTTGGCGCTGCCAAGGATCCAAGCCCAGACCTCATCGAATCGGTTCGCGGTGACATTGCAGGCGCGTTGGCTCGAGTTGGGTTTGATTCCGGGCAGAACTACTCCTTCGAACAGGCCCAGCAGGAAATCTCAAAAATTTGGGCTGGCACGGTTGAAACCAAATGGCAGGTTTCACCCGGCGCACTCGAGGCCTTGCGGAAGAACCCGGCAACGTCCGAATGTCTGGCAGAAGTCCTGCGCGAAGCGGTAAGTAACGCTTCAAAGCATGGAAAGGCCACAAAAGTTGAAATCGCTGTAAACATTGAGGATTCCGCCATTTCATTGCAAGCAATTGACAATGGCACATCCTTAAACACAGGGAAAACCCAAGGTCTTGGAACTGAACTTCTGGACGATGTGTGCAGCTCTTGGTCGCTGGAACCCGAACCAGCTGGCGGCATGATATTGCGAGCGAATTTACTGCTCGAATCTTGATCAAATCTTTATAAAATCCCGCAACTTTCACCATACGGATGTCACAGGGTCAACCCTGTTTATCTATCAATGTCCCTTTTGCCCAAACGTAATCTCTTAAACAAGGTTGTTGGTTTTACGGGGAAAAGATTCCACTTTGGTGCAATTCGCTACATATACATATGCACAACGCGTTGTGCAGTGTTTTGTTGTGCCCCCGAAAAGTAGTTACATAGAAGCGGTCAGTTCACCTTTGGCGAGTGATGCATAATGACAACACAGCGTGGTCGTCACCGCAAACTTCGCCGCAACATTCTGCACACGGTAATTGCAACCGCACTCTTATCCGGAACATTTACAGTTGCCGATCAAACAATAAATGCATCTCCAGCGAGCGCATCAGCTCCAGCAGCACCTACTGCAGCAAATAGCAGTGTTAGTGCAGACGGTACAAAAATTTCTATGCTCTTTGCGTCAGATCTTTCGGCAAACATTCCGGGCATAGATCGATTTGCAGTTCAAATTGGAACGTATGCTGTCCCTGCAACGCCAAGCGTTAATGTACCAATTTCGAGTATTACTTTTACTTCGCCTCGCACCATCACACTCAACCTAGGCGGTGTAATTGATTCAAATAAGGCGCCGAGAGTAACCTACACAGCACCGGCAGTGGATAACACTCTGAACAACTTTGCCCTCCAGGGCACAACGGGCATTGACGGCCTCGGCTTCACAGTTTCACCAACAACGCAAAGTTTAATTCCAGCACCTGTCAGCGGTACAACCACTGCTGTGCAAGCAGCAGGAAATACTCTCCAGCTGACATTTAGCATCGCTTTAGCTGACTCACCCGCTCTACCCGCAGCATCAACCTTCACCGTAAAAACAAATGGAACAACTGTTAACCCTGTCCTCTCGCTCACAAGACCGAACACAACCACGGTGATGTTGACCCTCACAAATGGCATTGAGGCGGGAGCCCCAGTCACCGTTTCATATGCTGCGCCATCGATTGATAATGCCAGTGCTACGAACCTTGCTCTGCAGGGAACCGCCGGAAACGATGTTCAATCATTCACAGATCTCACCGTCGCGAATACACTCTCGAACGTTCCAAAACTCAGCACTGCTGTTGTCCCCGCGGCAGGAAACACCATAGCTCTCACGTTTACAAAAAATATTCTCACAACATCTCTTCCTGATAAGGCGCAATTTACGGTGACGTACGGTGGTATGCCGGTACAGATTTCAACGGTCACCGCAAGTGGGGCTGTTCTCACCATCACTCTTGTCGGAACAGTAGGTTCAAATCAACCGGTAAAGGTTTCCTATAACCCACCGACCACATGGACGGCAGGTACCGCAAATGTCGCAATTCAAGACAGCACTTCAGGTGCAGACGCGTTAGCCTTTAGCGAATTTGTAGTTGGAACAAATAGTTCAGCAGTTCCGCACATTGTTTCAACCTCGGTGGCAACGGGTGGAAACTACGTTTACCTGAATTACAACGAGGTTTTGGAGAGTTCAGTTGTTAAGACAACGTCTCAATTCACGCTCAAAGTTAACGGCGTTGTGTGCCCAATTACTGAGGTGCGGCAGAGCACCACACAGCAAGTTGGCATCCGGGTAGATTCCGCATGTATTGGCGCTGGTCAAACTGTAACTCTTTCATACACACCAAGTTCATATAGCACCACAACGTCCCCAAATACGGTCATTCAAGATGCAGGCGGTGCAGACGCTCCTGCGCTTGTTGATTTTGCAATCACGAATACCTCGACAAAAGACTTAACTCGTCCGGTACTGCAGAGCGCTGTAGTGAGTGCTAACGGCACATCATTAGCCGTGACATTCAATGAAGGTCTAAGTTCTCCAACGATCACGGATAGCCGCGCGTATGACTTGTTCAAAGTCTTCGTAGATGGCGTATCTGCGGGAATTAGCAGCATCACAATTTCTGCAAGAGGGTCCGGTCTGCTTACGCTGAACTTGTCGAAACCCATCGGCATTGGCCAAGTAGTAACCCTGAACTTGATAAACGGTACGTCTTCAGGAATCAGCGTGACTGACAATGCCAGCAACTATGCAGCTAACTTTTCTAACTACGCCGCGACAAACAATTCAACTGCTGATGTGACCCTACCGGTACTGCAATCCATTGAGGTTCCAAGCAGTGGTGACCGTTTAATTCTCAAGTACAACGAAGCAATGCTGAATTCAAATTTCCCCACCGTAAACACCACGAACTTTGGTGTTACAAATGGTGGTGTGGCTTGGCTACCAACAGGAATTTCCGTTTCTGGATCAGATGTAATCCTGACCGGACCAGCAACGATTGAAGCTGGAAAAACTGTAGTTCTAACTAAGTACACCGCTCCTGCAACTCCGAATACGGCAACGAGCAATGCTGCAATTCAAGATACTTCAGGTAACGATGCTGCAAGTTTGTCGAACCGTGCTGTGACCAATAACTCAACGCTTGACATCACAGGTCCAACATGGGTATCAGCCACTACAAATACTGATGGTGACCAAATCACTTTGACGTTTAATGAAGACTTATCTTCGAACCTACCGCCATTAGGTAATGCCTTCACAATTACAACAACTACAGGTGTAGCCCCTAGCGTTTCTTCAGCCGCCATTTCAGGAAGCACGGTCGTATTGACGCTGTCCGCTCGGGTTGAACTTAGCGCAACGCTAACTTTTGGTTACACAGCGCCTAATGCGACGTTAGTAAATGGTGTGGGAAATGCAGCGATTCAAGATATAGCCGGTAACGATGTAGCAACCCAGACAGCCAGAGCGATCACAAACATTTCAACATACGACACGTTAGGTCCTGTGCTAACCACAAGAACGGTAAGTACTGACGGCCAAACCATAACTCTTACCTTTAACGAGGCAATTGGAAACACGACCGCACCAACGACTGCTTTCAATGTCACCGCAGCAGGTTCCCAGGTGACAGTTACTGGCGTGGCGGTTAGTGGAAATACGGTTGAGCTTTCCTTGGGTTCCGTCATTCAAGTTAGTCAAGTGGTCACGGTTTCTTACACCGCTCCAAATTCCGATTCGGCTAACGCAAATTTGGCTGTTC
Source organism: Candidatus Nanopelagicales bacterium (assembly GCA_044353415.1). GTDB lineage: Bacteria > Actinomycetota > Actinomycetes > S36-B12 > UBA5976 > UBA5976. The sequence goes on from JBILBY010000189.1 coordinate 4,550, forward strand.
AGGACACAATCGGAAATGATTCATTGAGTTTTACTAGCCAAGCAGTGACTAACAATTCAAATAGGGATACGGTACGACCAACCTTAAGTTTGGTTGCTAGGCCATCTGTTAATGCAGCTGGAACTACTTTGACCCTCACATTTACTGAAGCCCTGGCAGCGACAACTGCGACTTCTTCAGATTTTGTAGTTAACGTTAATGGAGCACCAGTTACCGTTTCATCAGTTGCACGTCCAGCCTCACCAGGTACAACAATTACTTTGAGTCTTGCTGCAGCAATTGATGGTGGGCAAGCGGTGACGGTTGCATACACACCTCCTGCTGATGATTCAACAAGTACAAATTCAGCAATTCAAGATGCAGCTGGAAATGATGCATTAGCGATATCAAGCCAGAGCGTTACTAATAATTCAACACAGGGACGTCCGGTATTTGCTGCGATCATTGTTGACACTAACGGTCAGACGATGCACTTTTGCTACAACAAGGCTGCATCTGATTCTTTAACATTGAGCAACTCAACATTTGTATTCACAGTGAACGGTGTGGTTTCTTCGTTTTGGACAAACAATGGATCCAATGGCGCGGTCTGTCCGGCAGGTACTGTTGCAGGACCAAGTTGGACGCAATCGAGTACCACGGTGCGACGGGGAGACGTAGTAACAGTCAGTAGAACTGAAACAGGAACTACCACAACTAATTTAAGAACAATCACTAACTTCCCAGTTACGAACAATTCAACTTTGCTCGGAAGGCCCGGTGTTACATCAATTGTTGTTGATAGCACTGGAACGAACATCCGACTTAACTACGACGGTACTGCGCCGAATCCAGTTCCAGCATTGTCGGATTTCCAATGGTCGGTGAACGGTCAGATAGTTCCACTTACTGGATCTGGTGCGACAACAG
>JBILBY010000149.1:0-2972 GCA_044353415.1 Candidatus Nanopelagicales bacterium
GATTGGTAGATCTCAAGGCGCCGAAGTTAGTTTTGAAATCGAAGGTCGCGACGAATCTGTAGTTGTTTACACAACTCGACCTGACACTTTGTATGGTGCGACCTTCTTTGTTGTAGCTGTTGACTCAGCACTTGCAGCTGAATTAGCAAAGGGGGCTGAAAGTGAAGTCGCATTCCAGGAGTACTTGGAAAAAGTTAAATCAACTAGTGACATGGACCGCTTGGCTACCGATCGCCCAAAGTCTGGCGTCTTCCTAAATCGCTATGCCATCAATCCAGTCAATGGCGAGCGACTTCAGATTTGGGCGAGCGATTACGTTCTTGCTGATTACGGAACTGGCGCAATCATGGCAGTACCTGCACACGACCAACGAGATCTTGATTTCGCAAAGGCTTTTGATTTACCAATTCGCGTAGTAGTGGCATCTGAAACTGATCCTGCTGTTACCGGTGAAGCTACTGCAGACGATGGCGCACACGTAAACTCCGGCAACCTTGATGGCTTAGGCAAAACCGATGCGATCGCAAAGATCATTTCCGAACTTGAAGCCAAGAAGCTTGGTAAGCCAGCGACTAACTACCGTCTTCGCGACTGGTTGATTTCTCGTCAAAGGTTCTGGGGAACTCCAATTCCGATCATTCATTGCCAATCCTGTGGCGAAGTGCCAGTGCCATTGGATCAACTGCCGGTTAAATTGCCAGATGCTGCTGGCCTTGATCTAGCCCCTAAGGGAACATCACCGCTAGGCGCAGCGGATGAATGGGCAAATGTGCCATGTCCAAAGTGCGCTGGTCCTGCTCGACGCGATGCTGACACGATGGACACTTTCGTTGATTCATCTTGGTACTACATGCGTTATCTAAACCCGCAACTAAGTACTGCGCCATTTGATCCAGACCAAGCAAAGAAGTGGTTACCAATCGACCAATACGTTGGTGGCGTCACGCACGCAATCTTGCACTTGCTTTACAGCCGCTTCTTTACCAAGGTCATGTACGACATGGGCATGGTTAATTTCGTTGAACCATTCAAGCGCTTACTGAATCAAGGCATGGTCCAGATGGATGGATCTGCAATGAGCAAGAGCCGTGGCAACTTAGTAAAACTTAGTGATGAGTTAAATGACCATGGTGTCGATGCGATTCGCCTAGCCATGGTTTTCTCAGGACCGCCTGAAGATGATGTTGACTGGGCCGATGTCTCGCCAAGTGGTGCAAAGAAGTTCTTGGCCCGTGCTTACCGTCTTGCTGGCGATGTAACGAGCGCAGCAGGATGCGATTTCACTGCAGGCGACTTAGCACTACGTAAAGCAACTCACAAAGCCCTAAATGATGCCCAGCTTGCAGTTGAGACTTACCGCTTCAACGTTGCTGTTGCTCGAACTATGGAACTTGTAAATGTAACTCGTAAAGCGATTGATTCTGGTTGCGGCCCAACTGATCCGGCAGCTCGCGAAGCAACTGAAGCCGTAGCAATCATGCTTTCGTTGGTTGCGCCATACACCGCAGAAGAGATGTGGGAGCGACTTGGACACAAGCCAACTGTTGCGCTTGCCCCTTGGCCACCAGTTGATCCAAAACTTTTGGTTGAAGATTCAGTGCAGTGCGTCATTCAGGTAAATGGAAAAATCAAAGAGCGCTTAGAGATTCCGCCAAACATCACGGAAGATGAAATGCGGGCATTGGCAATGAGCCAGGCATCTGTAATTGAAGCAATTGCTGGTCAGAACATCAAGGTTGTTGTGGTCAAGCCGCCAAAGCTCGTAAACATAGTGCTCGGATAACTAATGTCTGTTGGCATAGTCACTGACTCAACTTGCTACTTACCTGCTGAAGTAATTGCAGAACTTGGCATAGAAGTTGTGCCACTTCAAGTAATTAGTAATGGTGCTGCCTTCAATGAGGTTGGTGGCATCACAGTTGACGAAGTTGCCACCGCTTTACGAAGTGGCAAGTCAGTAACCACATCACGTCCTAACCCAGAAGTATTTGTTGCCGCATTCGAGAAGCTACATAGTGCCGGTCATGAATCAATAGTTAGCGTGCATTTGTCTAGCGAGTTATCTGGAACTTACGAATCAGCCGTGCTGGCCAGTCGAAAAGTAGATTTTCAGGTTGACGTTGTTGACTCGCGAGGAATTGCAATGATGCTTGGGTTCGCAGTCCAAGCCGGCGCAAGGCTGGCAAACTCGGGCGGCAGTCACGCTGAAGTTCTTGACTTGATTCAACGTAAATGTGCTGGCGCTTCCATTATTTTTTATGTTGATTCACTTGAGTTCCTTGAAAAAGGTGGGCGCATAACTGCGATGCAGGCCAAAATGGGCGCTTCGATGAATCTCAAACCACTTCTACACATGATCAACGGCAAAGTGGAACAACAGGAATTAGTAAGGTCCAGTGAAAAATCAATCGCACGAATGATCGAAATCGTTGGGGCAGCGGCCCGGATTAAGTCTGAGATCGCAATTCATCATGTTGAAGCTCTCGATGCGGCAAACAGCGTTGCCCAACAACTTAAAGAGTTAACGGGATTAGCGGCGATTTCAGTAACAAGTGCCGGCGCAGTTGTTGGAACCCACGTTGGCCCAGGAGCCTTAGCTGTCGTAGTAAGTCCACAGGTATAGTTACCCCACAATTTAGATCACACTAGGATTTACCGGACCCTAATTACTAGGGTCCAAAACATGCAGCTATTCAACAAACCCAAAGTTCAAGTTTCAGTAACTGCATCTGAACGCCTGGCAAAACTTTTGGGTGGCCGACCCGAGCACTTGCCAGCACCTGAATCCGCTCAAGTTTTGATTACTCCACCACCACAGGCAATCAATCCAATCTTGAAGATCGTCACCGTGGCAGTACTAGTAACAGCGGGCCTAGTTTGGTTAAACCGACCATCTCCAGTTGCTGTGCCAGAAGTAGCCAGTCCTGGAATTCCAATCACGGTAAACAGCAGTACTGCCGTTTCTCCTCAAG
>JBILBY010000150.1:0-2971 GCA_044353415.1 Candidatus Nanopelagicales bacterium
CGCAGGCTTTGTTGATGCGCCATCCAGAAACCTTGGACTTAGTCACTTTTGATTCGGATGAAAAAACCAGAAGTGCTCAGCTGTATGGCGTTGATCCTGACATTGTTGGCGCTGCAGTAAAGATGCTGGTCGATGAAGACATGGCCGATCATGTTGATTTGAACTTCGGATGCCCAGTTCCAAAGGTCACTCGCAAAGGTGGTGGTAGCGCATTGCCTTGGAAGCGCGATCTGTTTTCCAGCATTGTTAATTCAGCCGTAAAGAATGCCCAAGGCAAAGTCCCGGTGACCGTAAAGATGCGAGTTGGTATTGATGCCGATCACATTACTTATTTGGATGCTGGAAAAATTGCATCTGATGCAGGCGTAACTTGGGTTGCACTACATGGCCGAACTGCGGCGCAGTATTACGGTGGCAAAGCAGACTGGACCACCATTGCCAGACTCGTTGAACACATTCCAAATACTCCAGTGCTTGGTAACGGTGACATTTGGTCAGCAGCTGATGCCCAGCGCATGCTCGATGAAACTGGCGCTCGGGGAGTAGTAGTTGGTCGAGGATGTTTAGGGCGACCATGGTTGTTTGGTCAGATTCGCGCCTCGTTTGCCGGTGAACCAGTTCCGGCTGAACCAAATGCTGGAGTAATTGTTGATTTAATGCGACGTCATGGTGACTTGTTAGTTGAAATGCATGGCGATGAATTCCGGGGCTGCCAAGAAATGCGCAAGCACATGGCTTGGTATTTAAAGGGAGTAGTAGCTGGCAGTGAAACCCGGGGCGCACTGTCTTTGATTTCCAGCCTGAAGGAATTCGATGATTTGTTAAGCACAATTAATCGAGATCAGATTTTGGATGAAGAGTTAGCCAAACTTCCACGTGGCAGAACTACGCCGGATCGTCGAGTTAACTTGCCTGATGGCTGGCTGAATTCCCAGAGCATGTCGCTAACTGAAGTTGAAACTGTTCGGGAAGCCGAACTAGCGGTCAGTGGTGGATAAATGATAGGCACCTATACCGAATTTGATTCCCAACGCTGGGTTAACGAACCAAATAAAAGTGTTGAACGTACTGAGTTTGCTCGAGATCGCGCCAGAGTTATGCATAGCTCCGCACTCAGGCGCCTTGGAGTGAAAACTCAAGTCATGGAAGCTGGTCAAGAAGACTTTCCACGCACTCGTCTGACGCATTCTCTAGAAGTTGCCCAAGTTGGACGCGAACTCGGTTCGGCATTGGGATGCGACCCAGACTTAGTTGATACTGCATGTCTTTCTCATGATCTTGGTCATCCACCATTTGGCCACAATGGTGAAACTGCACTTAATGAATTAGCTAAAGACATAGGTGGTTTCGAAGGAAACGCTCAATCTTTCCGATTGCTTACTCGCTTGGAACCAAAAGCTGTTAGCCCAGCAACTGGCCCACGTCCTGGACAAACTATTGGGCTGAATTTAACTCGAGCCTCACTTGATGCGGCATCAAAGTATCCGTGGACTAAACAACCCAGTGAAGTTAAATTCGGAGTTTACGAAGATGATGCAGATGTATTTGCTTGGGTTCGCGAAGGCGTTACCGGAATTACCTCATGTTTTGAAGCTCAAGTTATGGATTGGTCTGATGACGTTTCATATTGCGTGCATGACATTGAAGATGCAGTATTTGCCGGACACGTAAACATAGACATTTTGAAATCCAGCACTGGTCGCAGCGAAGTAGTCGAAGTTGCCCAAAAATGGTACGGATCAGATTTTGGAAAAGCAGAACTGGACGCTGCTTTGATTCGGGTTAGTTCGCTGCCAAGCTGGCCAGCATCATTTGATGGCACCATGCGATCGCTGGGGGAACTCAAGAACCTGACAAGTACTTTGATCGGCCGCTTCTGTATTGCAGCTCAGCAAGCCACCCAGGCTGAGTATGGCCCGCGCCCACTTACTCGTTACCAGGCATCCCTAGTGGTTCCCGACGAAGCCCGATATGAAGTCACTGCACTAAAGGCGCTTGCAGCCAGATTTGTAATGAATCGAGCTGGCGCCGATGAAATGTATTCCAGGCAGCGTCAGCAGATTCAAGATCTAGTTGAATTCCTGAATCAGGACCCAGAAGCCAATCTGGATCGATTCCACACGAATCTCTGGCTTGATGCTGGGTCATCGGACGCTAAATTCCGCGTAGTTATTGACCAGGTTGCTGCGCTCACAGACGTCAGCCTTGTGCAGTGGCACCAACGCAGCTGCACGTAACATAGGGGACGTGGCAGGAAAAATTCGCGAAGAGGACGTAACCTCAGTTCGCGAGCGAGCCCGAATCGATGAGATTGTTCGCGAAACCGTAACCCTTAAGGCCGCTGGTGGCGGTAGTTACAAAGGCCTATGTCCATTCCATGACGAGCGATCACCTTCATTTCATGTGACGCCAAGCAAAGGTTTGTATCACTGCTTTTCCTGCGGCGAAGGCGGCGACGTCATTACCTTTGTACGCAAAATCGATGCCCTCTCATTTACCGAAGCGGTTGAAAAACTCGCAGTTAAATACGGCATCGTATTGCGCTATGAAGAAGGCAGTGGCAATTCATCTGGCCAGCAAGGTCAACGAGCTAGGTTAATCGAAGCCCACAAAGTCGCTGGTGCTTTCTATAAATCTCAGCTACTAACTCCCGAAGCACAGCACGCCCGAACCTTTTTAACTGAACGCGGCTTTGATCAAGCTTCTTGGGATCTATTTGGTGTTGGCTATTCACCATCTGGCTGGGATGGTTTGCGCAATGAATTACGCAGCAAAGGTTTCACTGAAGAAGAAATGATTACCGCAGGTCTTGCAGTTTCGGGCCAGCGTGGCGCTTACGATCGGTTCCGTGATCGAGTGATGTGGCCGATTCGCGATTCAAGTGGCGACACGATTGGGTTTGGCGCACGCAAACTAACTGAAGCCGATCAAGGACCAAAGTATTTAAACACCCCCGAGACTCCGATATATC